>NZ_RZOT01000454.1:0-5038 GCF_003999085.1 Mesorhizobium sp. M4A.F.Ca.ET.090.04.2.1 | reverse complement strand
ATGCGCTACGCCCAGTTCAAGGCCCGGCCCTGGCGTCGCGACGGTCATCACAAGGTGCCCTTTGTCGCAAGGTGGTTGCGCAGATTGGTTCCCGTGCGGTGGATATGCTGACGCAACATATCGCACGCATAGTCCAGATCCCTGGCGACGGCTCCCTGAGCGATCTCACTGTGCTCCTGGCTGACGTTGCGGTCACCCGACGTGCGGGTCAGAAACACCCGGCGATAACGGTCGTTGAGATTAAGCAGCAGGCTGCAGAAATGGAGCAGGATTGGCTTCCCGCAGCCGGAAATAAGTGTCAGATGGAATTCGCGGTGGAACTCTTCCCAGCGCTCGAGTGTCTCGGGGCGGGCCGCGTCACGCTCAGTGCGGTTAAGGCGATGCAGCGCGCGCATGACGTTGCCTTCCCACTCCACATCGCCGATCCGCATGGACTCGCGAAGGGCAAAGACTTCGAGCTCTTCGCGCAGGACGGTGATCTCTTCCAGATTTGCCAGGGAGATTGATGAAACGCGGTAGCCGCGATTGTCCTCGAACTCCACTAGACCGTCCGATATCAGCCGCGCCAACCCTTCACGCAGCGGACTGAGGCTTACGTTGAACGTCTTGCGCGCCTTGTCGAGATTGATCTTGCTGCCGGCCTGAAGCTCGCCGGAGATGATCGCCTCACGAAGACGGGATGCAAGCTGGCTCCCAATCGTGTTTTTGCCGTCGTCGAGGAATCCAGAAGACGATGGAGCATCTTCTGCCGGCGGAGCAGATGCGCCGTCATCATGCGGTACCATTGTCCCGGCTCCCAAGATTCATTCGTCGATGATCGGTATTATAAACGATTATTCTTGTCAACTTCGGACGCGATGAAATCTGCGAAAAAAGCCACGAGGTAACCTCGCTTCCTTCGATTAAATAGAGTTAAATCAACAATTTAGACGTGTTCGTCTCGATTATTTTGGCATCTTGGTGTCACGACAATGCGCCACGGTGGCCTTGACAGATAATCGATTATTTTGATAGTCGGGCAAATCGGGAGGTAGCCCCTTATGGTAATCAAAACCGAAAGCGATCTGACGCCAGCCGTCCTCGCTGTGATGAATCGCACTGAAGACCCCCGCCTGCGAGAAATCCTCGTGTCGATGGTCGCGCATCTTCATGCTTTCGTGCGCGAGGTTCGACTGACTGAGGTCGAGTTTCGGGAGGCGACAGCCATGCTGAACGAGATCGGGCAACTGCATACTGATCACCACAACGAGTTTGTGCTGATGGCCGGTTCTCTTGGCGTGTCTTCACTTGTCTGCCTGCTGAACAATGGCGACAGAGGACAGACCGAGACCTCCCAGTCGCTGTTGGGTCCATTCTGGCGCCTCAACTCTCCGCGAGTCGAAAATGGCGCGTCGATCATCCGATCCGAGACGCCGGGCACTCCCTTATTCGTGCATGCCAAGGTCGTTGACCGCGACGGTAAGCCAATTGCCGGCGCTGAAGTGGATGTCTGGCATGCATCTCCCGTCGGTCTTTATGAAAACCAGGACCCGGACCAGGCCGAGATGAACTTGCGCGGCAAATTCACGACCGACGAGCAAGGTCGGTTCTGGTTCAGGACCGTCAAGATGGTCGGGTATCCGATCCCGGTCGATGGCGTGGTCGGACGCCTGCTCAAAGCTCAGGGACGCCATCCGTACCGACCCGCGCACCTGCACGCACTGATCTTCAAGTATGGATACAAGACGCTGATTTCCCAGGTCTTCGACCCCAGCGACCCGAACATCGGCTCCGATGTTCAGTTCGGTGTCACGGCAGCGTTGACCGGCGACTTCGTTCGTCATGAGGAGCCCCATCCGACCGAAGCGGATATTCCTGGTCCGTGGTTCTCGCTCGACTACACCTATGCCATGGAGCCCGGCGAAGCCGTTTTGCCGCGTCCCCCGATCAAATAAATCACAATCAGCTGAGCAAACGATATGATCACCGAAGAAGAACGCCGGGCCGCGGCAGACGCGCTGCTCAAAGCTGAAATCGAGCGCAAGCCGATCATACAGCCCAGCGAGACCTACCCGAACCTCGAGCTCGAGGACGCCTACCGAATTCAGGCTTTGTGGGCGGAGGCGAGGGTAGCCAAGGGCGCACGGATCGTCGGGCATAAGATTGGCCTGACGTCACGCGCAATGCAGATGGCTTCGAAGATGACGGAGCCGGACTATGGCTGCATTCTTGACGATGCGCTTTACAACGACGGAGCGCAGATCAGGGCTGACTTGTTTATCAAGCCGCGCCTTGAGGTCGAGCTGGCCTTTGTTATGGGTGAGGATCTCGTCGGGCCCGGCACCAGGATCTATGACGTCATGCGTGCGACCGAATTCGTTGTCCCGGCGCTCGAGATTATCGACTATCGGACCGAAGTCCCTCGAGCGATCACGGATACAATTGCGGACAACGCGGCTTTCGGCGCCCTCGTCGTTGGCGGCCGTATAATTCGCCCGATGGACATCGATATCCGTTGGGTCGGAGCGACTCTTTCCAAGAACGGCATCATCGAGGAGTCGGGCGTGTCGGCGGCGATCATGGGACATCCGGCAGCCGGCATCGCGTGGCTGGTCAACAAACTTCATGCTGTGGGCGGTGGCCTGAAGAAGGGACAAATAGTCCTGGCCGGCTCCTTCACGCGTCCTGTCGATATCGCGAAAGGTGATGTCATCCAGGCCGACTATGGCCCTGTTGGCTCCATCGGTGTGTCGTTCGTGTGAGGTGCCAGTTGGATCATCCCGTCAATCGGTTCAAGCGGAAGCTCCTTGCTGGTCAAAGTCAGATCGGCCTGTGGTGTGGCCTGCCGGGAAACTACGCCGCGGAAATCGTCGCGCCTTCAGGTTTCGATTGGCTCCTGTTCGATACGGAACATTCCCCGGGTGACGTTCTGACCGTCCTGCCACAATTGCAAGCGGTCGCATCATACGACGTTTCCCCAGTCGTCCGCCCGGCCATCAACGACCCCGTTCTGATCAAGCGCTTCCTGGATATCGGCGTTCAGACACTGCTCATCCCCTACGTTCAGAACGCTGAAGAGGCGAAAGCCGCAGTCGCGGCCGTGCGATATCCTCCGGATGGAATTCGTGGTGTTTCTGCGCTGACACGCGCCACTCGTTTCGGCCGAGTTGCGCACTATGCGCAAAATGCGGAACGGGAAATTTGCCTGTTGCTGCAAGTTGAGACGCGGGAAGCGCTTGGCAACCTCGAGTCGATTGCTTCGGTAGAGGGAGTGGATGGCGTATTCGTAGGACCGGCAGACCTTGCAGCGAGTTTCGGACACAGGGGACAACCGAGCCACCCGGAGGTGGTCGATGCAATTGTCGGCGCGATTGAACGCCTGAAAGCGTTGGGCAAGCCTGCGGGCATTCTTACCCCGGATGAGAAGTTCGCGGCACGGTGCATCTCGCTGGGAACACTATTTACTGCCGTTGGTGTCGATGTCGCTGTTCTGGCGAGGGGATCGGAAGCACTCGCGGCACGATTTGCATCGCAAGGAGCGCCCCGCGATGCCGGAACGCGATGAACTCCTCACTGAAATCGCACCGACGGGAGTCATCAGAGCCGCGGTCAACATGTCGAATGCCGCACTTGTCCAACTCGATCCAGTGACAGGCGTTCTAACAGGACCGAGCGCGCGGATCGCGATCACACTTGCGGAAGAACTCGACTGCTGTTTGTCGCTGGTTCGATACGGATCGGCCGCTGACATTCTTGCGGCTGCCGAAGGCAACGAGTGGGACGTTGCATTCATTGCTCCCGATCCGTCACGTGCCGACATGTTATCCTTCTCGGCCCCCTATACCACCGTGACCGCCAGCTTTCTGGTGTCAGACAGCAGCCCGCTAGGCAGCGTGGGGGACGTCGACGTCGAAGGGGTGCGCATCGCCGCCGCCAAAACCGCTGCGTATACAAAGCAGCTTGAGCGACAGGTTAGAAATGCGATCCTCCTCCAAACCGAAAATCCCGCCTCCGCCCTGCACATGCTTATGTCCTCCCAGTGCGATGCTGCTGCGGGCTTGACTGAGTCCCTGTCACGTTTCTGCGAAGAGAATCCAGGTTTCCGCGTTGTTGAGGGGACATTCTCGAAAGTGCCTCAGGCGATCGCTGTCCATCGGAGGTGCGTTCACGCTTCAACATTCCTGTCGGACTTCATCCAGCAGCATTGCAGTGCGGGTAAGCCGAGCAATTGAAGAGAGAGCCGCAGGGCGCTGTCGAGCACGTTTCTCGTCAACGGCCCTTCGGTAGAGACACTCTCCCAGGCGCGGTTCACCGGGAAACGATCGCGCGAGGCCTTGAGGCCGACGACGCCGCAGCAGGCAGCAGGGATCCGAATTGGATCCCTGCTGCCTGCTGCGGGCTCGCTGATCTCGTTTAGATCGCCTCGCGCGGTACCGTGGGGACCCAACCTGGGATCTATGGAACCGCATCCGTCCCGACGATGCCCCCCTCATTCTCGAGAACGCTGATCCTTCTGACTTCGGAGCGGTTGAGTTTCAGGCGAACCCCGATGGAGCAGGCCAGCTCTTTTGGTTCGCGATGGATGGATCGCTCCAGCGGGGCGTGATAGATTGTGCTGACGGTACTTTTTGCGTTCGAGTCCAGTGTGCGACCGAACACCGTGAGAGCGAAAATCGGCCGATTGACACCGATAGTTGCGGAAATCTCAAAAGAATTTTTGCGACAATTTTCTCTTTAAAATCAATATCGCAACTTTTTGGCGGCCTGCGTGTCGGAAATTCAGGCCAATACGAAGAAAAAACCCATCTAAATCAATGATTTAGATGGGTTTAAAACAAGTGAGTAGGGAGTAGAGGGAAAACGGCGGCAATAGCGTAGTTTCGGCGGCGATTTTCGCTGCCCTATGAATTGCCTTCGTGTCCGTATCTGCCTCCTACTCGACTGAGAATCTCCAGCTCCGATGGGGCAGACGCGATCTGCGGCCATATTCCGGATCAAGTAAAGTGCTTTCGAACGGTTCGAGCGCTGTGAAGTACAATAGCGTTTATAAGGCCGTGTC
>NZ_RZOT01000453.1:0-5045 GCF_003999085.1 Mesorhizobium sp. M4A.F.Ca.ET.090.04.2.1 | reverse complement strand
CTACCAGACCATCTATGCCAGGGAGGAGGGCGCCGTCGCCGCGCCCACCGCCGGGCTGCATTTCACGCCAGAGCTGTTCTCCGCATTGGACGCGAAAGGGATCGAGCGCCGCTTCGTCACCCTGCATGTCGGCGCAGGCACCTTCCTGCCGGTCAAGGCGGACGACACCGCCGACCACAAGATGCATGCCGAAACCGGCTCGGTCAGCGCCGAGACCGCTCAAGCACTCAACGAGGCCAAGGCGCGCGGAGCGCGGATCATCGCCGTCGGCACGACGTCGCTGCGCCTGCTGGAAAGCGCGGCCACGCCGGACGGCAGGCTCGCCGCCTGGTCGGGTCCGACCGATATCTTCATCACGCCCGGCTACCGTTTCCGGACGGCCGATCTCCTGATGACCAATTTCCATCTGCCGCGCTCGACGCTGTTCATGCTGGTCTCGGCCTTCAGCGGGCTGGAGACGATGCGCGCGGCCTATGCGCATGCCATCGACAGCGGCTACAGGTTCTACTCCTACGGAGACGCCAGCTTGCTTTACCGAGCGGAGACGAGCGATGGACGATGATCTGGAACACATGGACCGCGACGCTCTGGTCGCGGAGGTGAAGAAACTGCGCGCCGGCATTCGCACCCATCGCGACTCCACCGGCCACGATCTCTGCTGGCATCACCCCGACCTCTGGGCCCTGCTGCCGGAAAAGACCGAACCTGCCATCGCGGTGCCGCCCTGGGAAAAATTCATGCGCGGCTGCATCCGCTACCGGCAGTCGCTCGACGAGCAGGCACCCGGCGCGCCTGTGCACGACAAGGACTTCCATGGCTGAGGCTTTCACCTTCAAGCTGCTTGCCACCGACGGCAGGGCGCGGCGCGGCGTGATTTCGATGCCGCGCGGCGAGATCCGGACGCCGGCCTTCATGCCGGTCGGCACCGGTGGCACCGTGAAGGCCATGTACATGGACCAGGTGCGCGGCGTCGGCGCCGACATCATCCTCGGCAACACCTATCATCTGATGCTGCGGCCGGGCGCCGAGCGCGTGGCGAAGCTCGGCGGCCTGCATGAATTCGCCCGCTGGCCGCATCCGATTCTCACCGACAGCGGCGGCTTCCAGGTGATGTCGCTGTCGAAGCTGAGAAAACTCTCGGAAAAGGGCGTCACCTTCCGCTCGCATATAGACGGCGCGCCCTACGAAATGTCGCCGGAGCGGTCGATCGAAATCCAGGGCCTGCTCGACTCAGACATCCAGATGCAGCTCGACGAATGCACGGCACTTCCAGCCAAGCCGAAGGAGATCGAGCGCGCGATGGAATTGTCGCTGCGCTGGGCCGAGCGCTGCAAGGCGGCCTTCGGCGACCAGCCGGGCAAGGCGATGTTCGGCATCGTCCAGGGCGGCGACAGCGCGGCCATGCGCGTGCGCTCCGCGCAGGCGCTGAAGGCCATGGACCTGAAAGGCTACGCCGTCGGCGGGCTGGCCGTCGGCGAGCCGCAGGCGGTGATGCTGGACATGCTCGACATCACCTGTCCGGAACTGCCTGCCGACCGGCCGCGCTACCTGATGGGCGTCGGCACGCCGGACGACATCTTGAAATCGGTGGCGCGCGGCATCGACATGTTCGATTGCGTGATGCCAACCCGCGCCGGCCGCCATGGCCTCGCCTATACGCGCCGCGGCAAGGTCAACCTGCGCAATGCCCGCCATGCCGACGATCCGCGGCCGCTGGACGAGGAGAGCGACTGCCCGGCCGCACGCGACTATTCGCGCGCCTACCTGCATCATCTGGTGCGTTCGCAGGAGTCGCTTGGCGCGATGCTGCTCACCTGGAACAATCTTTCCTACTATCAGAAATTGATGCAGGACATCCGCGCCACGATCGAAGCGCAGGCCTTCGATGCACGTGCCGCAGAGATCTCCGAAGGCTGGGCGCGGGGTGATATTCCGGTGCTCTGACCGGCTCAGGTGCTGAGCGACGTCGAGGCCCGCAGGCTGCAGCCGGTGATCTGGAAGCTACCGTCGGGCTGCTGCTCCAGCGTATACACCGCCTCGTAATCCTTGCCATCAGGCCCGACGATCATCACCTGCTGGATAATCGAGGTCGGACCGGTCTGCTCGACTTTGCCGAAGGCATAGCTCTGCGGCTTGCGCACCGGCGCGTAGCCGTTGGTCACCATGTTCATGAACATGTCGACCGTCGGGAAGACGCGTTTCACATTCGGCGCGGCGAAACTGTAGGCCCTGACGCCGTCATTCGCGATGAAGGCTTTCAACTGGCTGTCGATGACCGTCTGCGCCGCCTTGACCTCGGCGTCGCCTGCAAGCGCCGAGGACAGGAAAAGGAATGGAATGATTGCGAATGCGAATAACGAGCGGCGCATGCCTGCCTCCATTGTCCCCAGGGGAAATCGCAGTCCGAAGATGCATCCTAACATACGCATGGCGCCGCTTGGTGGTTTCAGCAAATCGCAGGCGCCGCGATTCGGCGATGCCGCCATGCTTGGTGCTCGTTGCTCGGCGCCTTTCGGCTGGTGCTTGAAAGCTGGGCGCCACTCTGCCAAAAGGGCCGCTTATTCGCGCAGAGGCTAGGCAGGACCGGCAATGAAGGCATTTTTCGTGCAGATTAAGTGCGATCTGGGCAAGGCCTATGAGGTCGCGGGCGCGCTTGCCGATGCCGAGATCGCCTCGGAAATCTACTCGACCGCCGGCAATTACGACCTGCTCGCCAAATTCTATGTCGAGGATGAGCAGGACGTCGGCCACTTCATCAACGAGAAGGTGCAGATTCTGCCCGGCATCAAGGACACGTTCACCATCGTCACTTTCCGCGCCTTCTGAGTCGCCCTTTGTCGTTTGCCCGGGCGCAAGGCAAAGCCTGACCCAGCCCCGTCGGCCCTGCCTCAATCTTAAGCAGTCCTGACATAACGACCGCCGGCATCCATCAAATCACCGATTGCGCTTGATTTTCTCCGACGACGCCAGTGAAATGGTGTCACAGGGGAGTACGCGATTGGCAGCGTTTGATGAAATGCTTCCGGAAGTTTCCGGACTGAGAAGACCATATTCGGCTTATGATCGCTGGCTGAAGGAGCAAGACCCGGCCAGGCTTACCCAGAAAATGCAGGACGCCGAGCGCGTCTTCCGCAAGACCGGCATCACCTTTGCCGTCTATGGCGAGCAGGAAGCCTCAGAACGGCTGATCCCCTTCGACATCGTCCCGCGCATCATCTCCGGCAATGAATGGCGCCGCCTGACGCAAGGCATCGAGCAGCGCGTCCAGGCGCTGAACGCGTTCCTCGACGACATCTACCACCGTCAGGAAATCCTGCGCGCCGGCCGTGTGCCCAGGGAACTGGTCGCCAAGAACGAGGCCTTCCTGTCGGAAATGATCGGGGTCAGGCCGCCGGCCGGCGTCTATACCCACATCATCGGCGTCGACATCGTGCGCATCTCGGAGAACGAGTTCTACGTTCTGGAGGACAATGCCCGCACGCCCTCCGGCGTCTCCTACATGCTGGAGAACCGCGAGACGATGATGCAGCTCTTCCCCGAGCTGTTCCAGCAGATCAAGGTGCGGCCGGTCGAAAACTATCCGCAGCTCTTACGCCAGTCGCTGGCCGCGGTGCGGCCAAAGGGCACCAAGGATGCGCCGACCATCGCCGTGCTGACGCCGGGCAGCTACAACTCCGCCTATTTCGAGCATGCCTTCCTCGCCGACCAGATGGGCGTGCAGCTGGTCGAGGGCCAGGACCTGCGCGTCGTCGACGGCCATGTCGCGATGCGCACGACGGAAGGCTACAAGCAGATCGACGTGCTCTACCGGCGCGTGGACGATTCTTTCCTCGATCCTCTCACCTTCCGCCCGGACTCGGCACTTGGCGTGCCCGGCATCATGGACGTCTACCGCGCCGGCAACATCACCATTGCCAATGCGCCGGGAACCGGCATCGCCGACGACAAGGCAATCTATTCCTACATGCCCGAGATCGTCGAGTTCTACACCGGCCGCAAGGCGATCCTCGGCAACATCCCGACCTGGCGCTGCTCCGAGGGGGACAGCCTGAAATATGTGCTGGAGCACATCAGCGAGCTGGTCATCAAGGAAGTGCACGGCTCCGGCGGCTACGGCATGCTGGTCGGGCCTGCGGCGACCAAGAAGGAGTGCCAGGACTTTGCCAAGAAGCTCGCGGCAAAGCCATCGAACTACATTGCCCAGCCGACGCTGGCGCTGTCGACCTGCCCGATCCTCACCGAGAAGGGCTTGTCGCCCCGCCATGTCGACCTCAGGCCCTATGTGCTGGTCTCCGACCGCATCCAGATCGTGCCCGGCGGCTTGACGCGCGTGGCCCTCAAAGAGGGCTCTCTGGTGGTCAATTCCTCGCAGGGCGGCGGTACCAAGGATACGTGGGTGCTGGATGATTGAGCTGGGCAGGGGGACGCAGCAATCATGAGACGCATTCTTCCCTACTCGCTACTCGCTATTCGCTATTCGCTCGACATCGGGGCAAATTGATATGCTTTTGGGCCGTACCGCCAACGGGCTCTACTGGATGAACCGCTACATTGAGCGGGCCGAAAACATGGCCCGCCTTGTCGATGCCGGCCTGCGCATGGCGCTCACCCGTACGCAGAATGCGTCCGAGGAGTGGAACTCGGTGCTGCTGAGCGCGGGCTCCGACATCGCCTTCAGCCAGAAATACCAGGACTATACCGCTGCCAACGTTTCCGACTTCCTGCTGCGCGACACCTCGAACCCGTCGAGCACCATGTCCTCGATCGAGACCGCCCGCAACAATGCCCGCATGGTGCGCACCGCGCTGACGCGCGAGACCTGGGAGAGCATCAACGAGGCCTGGATGTCGCTGAAGCGCATGCTGGCCAGGCCCATCGACGAGCGCGACCTGCCGAACGTGCTCGACGCCATCAAGCGCGAGACAGCGCTGATCCGCGGTTCGTTCTACGGCACCATGCTGCGCAACGAGATCTTCGATTTCTCGCAGCTCGGCACCTATGTCGAGCGCGCCGACAACACGGCCCGCATCCTCGACGTCAAATAC
>NZ_RZOT01000452.1:0-5102 GCF_003999085.1 Mesorhizobium sp. M4A.F.Ca.ET.090.04.2.1 | reverse complement strand
CCGCTGCAGAAGGGCGCGGCGCGCTTCGAGGAGCGCTCGAAAAGTTCCGACGGCAAGAGCGCCGGCAGCAAGCAGAAGCCTTGACGCTGCAGGCTGGCGGCGTTCACTACTCGGTATCCTGCACCCAGCTGCGCGGGTGGCCGTCGACGCGGAACTGGAAGATGAAATAGGGCGGGATGCAGGTGCCCTTGCCGGGCTTGGCCTCGGCCAGGTCTTCATAGCCGGCGGTGCAGATATAGTCCTCGCGGCAGGGATGCGTTTTGTCACAGGCGCGCAGGCCGGCGGTCTTGGTGAACTCCCTGGTGCAATATTTGTGGTCCTTGCCGGACCCGATGCAATCGTTGAAGCCGGTCTTGGCGAGCCGCCCGCAGCTCGCCTCCTCGGGCAGCTTGTCGCAGCTCGCCTTGCGCAGCATGCCGCCGGGAAAGCCGCCGGTCTTCTGCTCGGGGTTGTCGTAGCGCTGGCGCGCCGCGCCGTAGCCGGCAAGCTTGATCGGCGGTTTCTTGTCCCTTGCCGAATCGATGGCGCAGGCTCTCGCCGTCGCCGGCGACAGGCGGCAATACTGGTCGCTGCCCCATTTCGACATTTTGATCTCGCCGAACTCCACGGGATCGCCGACCGCAGTACCGGCCTCGCTGACGCAAGTGCCGAAGCCCGGATGGATGGCGCTTTCGTGGACGCCGGCGCAGCGCAGGCCTTCGCCGCAGCTCCAGTCCTTGAAGCTTTCATCCGTGCCGCGATAGCAGATCGAGCCCCAGCCATTGTAGAGATCGGTGCCCTTCAGCACCTCGGCGAACTTCGCGTCCGGACGGGCGGCGAAGCCTCTGCTGAAATCGGGATGCTGGCCGGCGGCGAACTGCTCGACGATGGCGAGGCGACGCGGCAGGTCGGCGAAGAAGACCGCCGAGCCCGGCACGAAGACGGCGTTGCGGCGTGGCTCGCTGGCCGGATCGGCGCCGGTGTAGTGGAAGCCGGCAATGCCGTGGGTCTGGTGGCAGCCGGTGCAGCTCATCTCGTTGAGGCGCAGATTGAAGCCGGCCACTGACTTTATGGTGCGCAGCGCGTTGCCGCTGGCGACATAGTCCTTCAGCGCCTTGTCGACCGCGGCATCGTCGAGCAAGCCATAAGCGATGTTGTTCTGCGAGCGCGCCATGCCGCCCGGCGCCACGGAGACGGCGCTGGTTGCCAGGAATTTTTCGTCGACGATCAGCCGGCCGCGATCGAGATCGTAGATGTTGCGGTCGGTGAGCAGCCATTTGGCGAAGGCCTGCCGGTCGGCCAGCACCGTCTTGCGGTCGATCTGGTTCTCCATCCGCGATTCCTGGAAGGTGGCGGTGGCCGGATCCCATTTGAAGATCTTGAGCAGATATTCGGCGTGGCCGCCGAAATCGCGGCGCGTCGAGGCCGACAGGCGCAGCACCTGCATGTTGAGCTCGAGCCGCATGATCTGCGAGGAATTGAGCATGGCGCCCGACAGCGGGCCATCCTCGGAGCGCAGCCAAGCCGCAAGCTGCTCAGGTGGAAGGTCTTTTCCGCCGGCCGCCAACCAGCGCCTGGCGACGTCGGCGCAGGACCCATCGGCGGCGCGCGGGCGATCCTTGGAGGCGCGGCCCGTCGCGGTCTTCGGCCTGGCGTTGAAGACCAGGCTCATTGTCAGCGGCAGGCGCGAGGAGACACGCTCTCCGGGCTTTTCCTCGACCGAATAGTGGAAACGGTAGATCAGCCGGATCTCGCCGCATTCGGTGTGGCCGAGATAGCCGCGATCCATGCGGTTGACGACGCCGGTGAGGTCCAGCGTCGAGCCGTTGTCGTCGATGTATTTCGGATTGAACTTCTGGCTTGCGTCCTTGGACTTCGCCAATCCGGCAACATAGGGATCTGGGCTTGTCGCCGGCTCGTCGGCGATCTCCTGCTTGACGGCATTGCGCACCGGCGTCAGCGCGCGCACCGAAAACAGGCCGCGATTGTCGACATCGCGTGTCAGCCCGATCGCCGGCCCGAGCAAGCGGCTGATCGACAGACCGCCGCGCTCAAGCGCCTGCAGGGTCGCGGGATCGGTGACGGCGACGCTGGAATCGAGCGTAGCGGCAGGCGCCGCCCCAGCGCCGAAACCGGCCAACACCAGCAGAAACAGGAAACGGCCGATCGTCCGCAAGCGCCCCTCGCATCCCCTTGTCCGGGCGCCATGCTACAGGCCTTGTCCGGTCTCGGCCATAGTGCTCGAGCCGCTCATTCCAGCACCGGTTGCAAGCGAAAAATGCTGTGACTTGCTGCAACCATTGGGATAATTGTTGGTTGGGTCTGATTGGCACCAGGATGCCGGCCTGGCCGTTTGGAAATTCGCATCGCGAGGAGTTGCCATGCTCTGGAGAGGCCGTCGTCAGAGTGACAACGTCGAGGACGAGCGCAGCGACACCGGTGGCGGCGGCGGATTCGGCGGCGGCAGCCCCGGCCAGTTCCGCATTCCGATCGGTGGGCGCGCCGGCGGCGGTTCCAGCCTCTTCATCGTCATCCTGGTTGTGCTGGCCGGATGGTATTTCGGCTTCGATCCTTCACAGATACTGGGCGGCGGCGACAGTGGCGGCCAGATCACCGACGACAGCGGCAGCGAAGGCGGCGGAGGAGAGCCGGCTTCCGACGAGATGAAGCAGTTCGTCTCGACCGTGCTCGCCGAAACCGAGGACACTTGGAAAGGCATCTTCCAGGCCAATGGCCGGACCTATGAGGATCCGAAGCTGGTGCTGTTCAGCAGCCAGATCCGCTCGGCCTGCGGCTTCGCCTCGGCTGCGGCCGGACCGTTCTATTGTCCTGGCGACCACAAGGTCTACCTCGACATGACTTTCTTCCAGCAGCTCGACCAGCAGTTCGGCGCTTCCGGCGAATTTGCCCGGGCCTATGTGATCGCGCATGAGGTCGGCCACCATGTGCAGAATCTCACCGGCATCCTGCCCAAATTCAACAAGATGCGGCAGGGGATGAGCGAGGCCGACGCCAACCACATGTCGATGCAGGTGGAGTTGCAGGCCGACTGCTTCGCCGGTGTCTGGGCGCATTACACCGCGCAGAAGGGCATTTTGGAACAGGGCGACATCGAGAGCGCTCTCAATGCCGCCAAGCAGATCGGCGACGACACGCTTCAAAAGAAGATGCAGGGCTACGTCGTGCCGGAAAGCTTCAACCACGGCACCTCGCAGCAGCGTCAGACCTGGCTGGCGCGCGGCTACAAGAGCGGCAAGCTTTCGGACTGCGACACGTTCAACAACCCAATTTGAGGCGACATCCGCTTCGTTCCGCGCGATCAAGGATCGGCCACCACGGCAACTGATGTCAGGATGAGGCAGTTGCCGTCGTTCCCTTATTGTTCTTGGCGGCGGGCTCGCCTATAAGGTGCACCCGCCTTTGCTGCAAGGCGGCCGAGGAGCTTGACACCAGTATGATCGACCCGAAAACCGCCAGGCGGGGCCTTGCGCTCGTTTTCACGACGCTGCTGCTCGACATCATCGGCTTCGGCATCATCATGCCGGTGCTGCCGGCCTATCTGCAGGAACTGACCGGCGTCGGCGTCAGCGAAGCGGCGATCGAAGGCGGTTGGCTGTTCTTCGCCTATGCGGCGATGCAGTTCGTCTTCGCGCCGGTCATTGGCGGATTGAGCGACCGGTTCGGACGACGGCCGGTCCTGCTTGCCTCCGTGCTCACCTTTTCGATCGACAATCTGATCTGCGCCATCGCCTGGTCCTATCCGATGCTGTTCATCGGGCGTGTGCTGGCCGGCATCTCGGGCGCCAGTTATTCGACGACATCGGCCTTCATCGCCGACATCTCGACCGACGAGAACCGGGCGAAGAATTTCGGTCTGCTCGGCATCGCCTTCGGCGTCGGTTTCGTCATCGGGCCGGTGCTGGGCGGCCTGCTCGGCACGTTCGGTCCGCGCGTGCCCTTCTATTTCGCCGCCGGGCTTGCCTTGGTGAACTTCGTGATCGCGCTGTTCCTGCTGCCGGAGACGCTCGACGACAAGCATCGCCGCCGCTTCGAGTGGAAACGCGCCAACCCGGTCGGCACGCTCATCCAGATGCGCAACTACCACGGCATCGGCTGGATCGGCCTGGTCTTCTTCCTGATGACGCTCGGACACATGATGTACCCGGCGGTGTGGTCGTTCGTGTCCAATTATCGCTATGGCTGGAGCGAGCAACAGATAGGCTTCTCGCTCGGCGCCTTCGGAATGTGCGGGGCGATCGTGATGGCCACCGTCCTGCCGCGCGTCATCCCGAAGCTCGGCGAGTGGAAGACGGCGGCGATCGGCCTGACCTTCACCGCGCTAAGCGCCTTCGGCTACGCCTTCGCCTCGCAGGGCTGGATGATATATGCGGTGATCGTTGTCGGCTGCCTGGAGGCGCTGGCCGACCCGCCGCTGAGAAGCCTCGCCGCCGCCAAGGTGCCGCCTTCAGCGCAGGGCGAACTGCAGGGGGCGATGACGTCGATCTTTTCGATCACCTCGATCATCACACCGCTGCTCTACACGGGGATCTTCTCGTGGTTCACCGGGCCGAGCGCGCCGGTCGTGTTCGGCGGCGCACCCTATCTGCTGGGTGCGGTCTTCCTCACCCTGGCGGTGATCGTCTTCGTCACGAAAGTCGCCAAGCCGACGCCGAAGGAGGTTGAGCGCATGCACGCGCAGGAGGCCGTGACCGATCCGGCTTGAGGCGTGTTGGTATTCATGTGATGCCGGCCTGCAAATAGCGGTTTCCTGCGCTTCCGGTGCTCACGTACTTCAAGTACGCTCCGCTCCGGTTCTCGGAAACCGCCATTTTCGACTCGGCCTGACCTGAATCTCAACACGCCTTGGGTCGCTAGGCGCGCTCGGCCAGCAATTCTTCGCCACGCTTCTCGCGGATGAGGTTGACGAAGCGGCGGAACAAATAGTGCGAATCCTGCGGGCCGGGCGAGGCCTCGGGGTGATGCTGGACCGAGAACACCGGACGGCCGGTGAGCGCGATACCGCAGTTCGAGCCGTCGAACAGCGAGACATGGGTCTCCTCCACGCCTTCCGGCAGCGAGTCGGCGTCGACCGCGAAACCATGGTTCATCGAGACGATCTCGAC
>NZ_RZOT01000451.1:0-5110 GCF_003999085.1 Mesorhizobium sp. M4A.F.Ca.ET.090.04.2.1 | reverse complement strand
TGCTGGAACCGTCTTTTTCGGCTGGCTTGCGGTTTTGAGGCTGGCCATGATGCGAAGTCCCTCCCGTCACATGCTTTTGCGATTATGGTAGCAGATGACCGCCATTTGGCGACAAAGGTTTGACGGCTTGCAAAGATTCTTCGGGATTTTGATCGCAAATCGGCAGCGAATGAGAAGGACGAGCCCAATGAGCGCCAGGAAGACCGCCAAAACCACCGGCAAGATCACCGCGCTCGACCTCGCCCAGGCTGAACTCAGCGAGGCGACGAAAGCCTATTTCGTCAAATGCGAGGAAAAGCTCGGCCTGGTGCCCAATGTGCTGAAAGCCTATGCCTTCGACGAGAAGAAGCTGCGCGCCTTCACCGACATGTACAACGATTTGATGCTGGGCGAGTCCGGCCTGTCGAAGCTGGAGCGCGAGATGATCGCCGTCGTCGTCTCCTCGATCAACCATTGCTACTATTGCCTGACCGCGCATGGCGCGGCGGTGCGCCAGCTTTCGGGCGATCCTTCCCTCGGCGAGATGACGGCGATGAATTTCCGCGCCGCCGACCTCTCACCCAAGCAGACCGCGATGCTCGAATTCGCCGTCAAGCTGACGGAGGAACCGGCGAAGATCATCGAGGCGGACCGCGCCGCCTTGCGCAAGGCCGGCTTTTCCGACCGCGACATCTGGGACATCGCCTCGACCGCCGCCTTCTTCAACATGTCGAACCGCGTGGCCGCGGCCGTCGACATGCGACCGAACGATGAATACCACGCCATGGCAAGATAGCCGGGCTGGTCACCTCAGTTATTGGCATCGCGCATTCGCATTGCTTCTTCGCTGTTTTGGTCCGATGATCAACGATTGCGGCATAGCCGCATGTCGCTAGCGGCACGGCCGCATGCCGGTTCGCTGCCGCCGATCAAGGGAGGAGAACATGGCGAAGTTTCTCTATGTCTATCACGGCTCCGGCAAGATGCCGACCGACGAAGCCGAGCGGAAGGCGGCGATGGATGCCTGGAACGGCTGGTACGGCAAGCTCGGCTCGGCCGTGGTCGACGGCGGCAATCCGGTCGGCATGTCGAAAACGGTGCTGCCCAGCGGCAAGGTCGAGAACAATGGCGGCAGCAATCCGACCGCCGGCTACACCGTCGTCGAAGCCAGGGATATCGACGATGCCGTCGCCAAAGCCAAGGATTGCCCGATCCTGATGAATCCCGCCTTCAGCGTCGAGATCGCGCCTATCATCGAGATGATGTAGCCGTTCAGGAACGGGCAGCGATGGCCGCGGCGGCCCCTGCCATGGTGGTGGCGCTGACGCGGTTGGCGATCTTCATCGCCCGCTTGCTCTTCAGAAGCTTGCGCGCCTGCGCGGCGGCGAGCACCCAGGCAAGATCGATGGCGACCAGGACCACCGCCATGGTCGCCGTCAGCTCCATCCAGCCGACGACGCTGACCGAGGCGAGATCGATGATAGTCGGCAGCAGCGCCCGGTAGAACATCATGATCTTGGGGTTGCCTAATGTCACCGCCATGCCGGCGAAGAACAGTTTTGCCGGCGAATCCTCGCGCGGCATCTCGCCTTCCTTTGCCTCGACGGGTGCGGTCCACATCTTCCACGCCAGATAGGCGAGATAGGCGACGCCCGCCCATTTCACGGCGACGAAGGCGAGATGAAAGGTCTGCGCCACCACGGCCAGCCCGAACACTGCCAGCGACAGCCAGATGCCCTCGCCGATCCACATGGCGAGCAGGAATGGGAACACGTCGCGAAAACCCTTCGCGATCACCCTTGCGACAAGGGCGGCGATCGACGGGCCGGGCGAACCGGCGGCCACGAAAAGCGCGGCAGCGAAGATCAGCAGCGAGGTGATATGCATGGCCAAAATCTCCGATCGAGGTTTGGCCGCCAATCTAGCCAGCAACGGCAGCATTGGCAAAGAACAAGCAATCGCTTCGGTCGGGCGGGGCGCCGATCTCGACAATTGCCGCCTTGCCGTTCCCGTCGGCCGCGGCTAGAAGAGCCGCCCCGACATTCATTTCGAGCTTCACTTTGCCTCAGTAACCGCCGGTCTCGTCAACTCTCCTGAAAACACAGGGCGCTGCAGTTGCGGCGTCCCGATCATTTCATGTGTTCCTCAGGCGGCGGTTCGAGACCGGTTTGGCATTGCTGAACCTGTCGCGCGCTGCGCGACGCCTGATTTCCTTAAAGCCGCAGCTCTCCAGCCACGCCGTGCCCGCCCGGGCAACTCGACATCGCCGACCTGGCGAACTTCCCGACGGGAAGGGCTTTCGGCATGTCCGGACTTTTGCGTATCCGCTGGGCGATCGCGCCCGAAATCGCGCCTCGACCTCTCATCAACTGCAATCGCTGCCGCGGCCTCAGGCCGTATCGATCGAGCGGCAAGTTCCGCGTCAACGCCAACGGCAAGCGCATCGACGCCTGGCTGATCTACCGCTGCGTCGACTGCGACAATTCCTGGAATTTCGCCATTTTCGAGCGCCGCAGCCGCCACGACATCGAGCCGGCGCTGCTTGCGGCACTCGAAAGCAACGACCCGGCGCTGGCCCGGCGTCATGCCTTCGATGCCGCCGTACTGAGGAGCCACGTCGGACGCATCGAGGAGTTCCCAGACGTCGCCATTGAAAGGTATGTGCTGGAACGCCGGCCGGAACATACGACCGTGCTGGACCTGCGGCTCACTCTGGAAATGCCTGTGCCCTTGCGGCTCGACCGGTTGCTGGCTGGCGAACTCGGCGTCTCGCGCTCGCGGCTTCAGGCCTGGGAGGAGCGGCGGCAGCTTTGCGTCGAGCTTGATGGCGCCAGGGCGCTGCGCAGGCCGCCGCGCGACGGCATGGCCATCCGTATCGATCTGAGCGACGAACCGGATCGCGACACCATCGTCGCCGCTGCCGGCGCGTGAAACGAAAAAGGGAGGGAGCAGTGCTCCCTCCCTCGATGATTGCTCAGGCGAAGACCTTACGCCGCGCCGACCGCCTTGGCCGACTTCTCGAAACGCTTACGTTCGTTCGGGTCGAGATAGAGCTTGCGCAGCCGGATCGTCTTCGGCGTTACCTCGACCAGCTCGTCGTCCTGGATCCAGGCCAGCGCGCGCTCCAGCGTCATGCGGATCGGCGGGGTCAGCTTCACCGCCTCGTCCTTGCCGGCGGCGCGGATGTTGGTGAGCTTCTTGCCTTTCAAAACATTGACCTCGAGGTCGTTGTCGCGGCTGTGGATGCCGATGATCATGCCCTGATAGACCCTGACGCCGGGATCGATGACCATCGGGCCGCGGTCTTCCAGGTTCCACATCGCATAGGCGACCGACTCGCCCTGCTCGTTGGAGATCAGCACGCCATTGGTGCGGCCGGGCAGTTCGCCCTTGTAGGGCTCATAGGCATGGAACAGCCGGTTCATCACGGCGGTGCCGCGCGTGTCGGTCAAGAGCTCCGACTGGTAGCCGATCAGGCCGCGTGTCGGGGCATGGAAGACCAGGCGCTGGCGGTTGCCGCCGGACGGGCGCAGCTCGACCATCTCGGCCTTGCGCTCCGACATCTTCTGCACGACGACGCCGGCATGCTCCTCGTCGACGTCGATGACGACCTCCTCGACCGGCTCCAGCAGCTCGCCGTTCTCGCCCTTCTGCATGACGACGCGCGGCCGCGACACGGCGATCTCGAAGCCTTCGCGGCGCATCGTCTCGATCAGCACCGCAAGCTGCAATTCGCCACGGCCGGAGACGAAGAAGGAATCCTTTTCCGGCGATTCCTCGATCTTCAGCGCGACATTGCCCTCGGCTTCGCGCAGCAGGCGGTCGCGGATGACGCGGCTGGTCACCTTGTCGCCCTCGGTGCCGGCGAGCGGGCTGTCATTGACGAGGAAGGACATGGTCACCGTCGGCGGATCGATCGGCTGCGCATGCAGCGGCTCGGTCACCGTCGGGTCGCAGAACGTGTCGGCGACGGTGCCCTTCGACAGGCCGGCGATGGCGACGATGTCGCCCGCCTGGGCTTCTTCGATCGGCTGGCGCTCGAGGCCGCGGAAGGCGAGAATCTTGGAGACACGGCCGGTCTCGATCTGGGTGCCGTCATGGTGCAGCACCTTGACCGCCTGATTGGCCTTCAGCGAGCCCGACTCGATGCGGCCGGTGATGATGCGGCCGAGGAAGGGATTGGCTTCCAGGATGGTGCCGATCATGCGGAACGGGCCGGGATGCACCGTCGGCGCCGGCACGTGCTTGACGACGAGATCGAACAGCGGCGCCAGGCCCTGATCCTTCGGGCCTTCGGGGTTTTCCGAGACCCAGCCGTCGCGGCCCGAACCGTACAGGATCGGGAAGTCGAGCTGCTCGTCGGTGGCGTCGAGCGCGGCGAAGAGATCGAACACCTCGTTGACCACCTCGACGTGGCGGGCGTCCGGGCGATCGATCTTGTTGATGACGACGATCGGCTTCAGGCCGACCTTGAGCGCCTTGCCGACGACGAACTTGGTCTGCGGCATCGGCCCTTCGGCGGCATCGACCAGCACGATCGCCGAATCCACCATAGACAGGATGCGCTCGACCTCGCCGCCGAAATCGGCGTGGCCGGGCGTGTCGACGATGTTGATGCGGGTGCCATGCCAGTCGACCGAAGTCGCCTTGGCCAGGATGGTGATGCCGCGTTCCTTTTCGAGGTCGTTGGAATCCATGGCGCGCTCGGCGACGCGCTGGTTGTCGCGGAAGGCGCCGGACTGTTTCAAGAGCTGGTCGACGAGGGTGGTTTTTCCATGGTCGACGTGCGCGATGATCGCGATATTGCGGAGGTTCATGTGTCTGGTCTCGGGAGCGTTGCGGGCAGCAGGCCCAGAGGCGCCGCCTTTTTCGGTTGCGCGGCTCATACAGGGTTTTTCGCATTTGCGAAAGGGGAGGCTCGTACCCAAATATGTGGTTACCAATTGTTAAGCGTCTTTGCGTCAAATGTATCAATTCACCAGGGCGGAACCTTTCGGGGTCCAGGCAGTTCGATTCCCATGACCGATCAACTCACCAGATTGCGTCCAACCGTGGCATGGGCAACGCTTGCCGTTCTGCTGGCGGTTGGCGGGGCGCAGTCCGCCGCGACGCTCCAGGGGAATCCGGCTTT
>NZ_RZOT01000450.1:0-5140 GCF_003999085.1 Mesorhizobium sp. M4A.F.Ca.ET.090.04.2.1 | reverse complement strand
TCACCATTGCACGCGATGGCATGGTCGTTCGGCCCTTTACTCCGGCTCTGGCGGAGCTGGCGCTGGCCGGCTGAACCATCCCGCCGCGAATGCCAGCGCAATCCCGATCAAGCGAGGCCGATCCTCGGATGCTGAACTCGGCTTGAAGCCGCGCCACAGTCCGCCATCTTGATCAGCAGGCGCGGCCAGCAAGTCGGAGCATTCGTCATGGACATCGCCTTCGCCTCGACCATCGAGCTCGCCACCGCGATCTCCGCGCGTAGAATCTCGGCCGCCGAGGCGTTGGATGCGCATCTTGCGCAGATCGACAGGGGCAACGGGGCGGTCAACGCCATCGTCACCCTCGACAGGGAAGGGGCTCGCGAGCGCGCCAGGCAGGCGGACGTTGCGCTGGCGCGCGGCGACGCGCTGGGTCCGCTGCACGGCGTGCCCTTCACCCTGAAGGACACGCACGACACGGCCGGCATGAAGACCACGGTCGGCTTCCCGCCGTTTGCCGACTATGTGGCGAAAAAGGACAGCCCGGTCGTGGCGCGGCTGAAGGCGGCTGGCGCAATACTGATCGGCAAGACCAATGTCGCGACCATGCTCAGCGACTGGCAATCGGACAATCCACTGTTCGGCCGCACAGGCAACCCCTGGAATCTGTCGCGCACCGCCGGCGGCTCCAGCGGTGGCGCAGCGGCGGCTGTTGCCACGGGCATGACGCCGTTCGAGGTCGGCACCGACATGCAGGATTCCATCCGCTTGCCTTCCGGCTTCTGCGGTGTCTACGGCCTGAAGCCGACCGAGCACCGTGTTTCGCTGGCCGGCGCTTTTCCCGATCCGGGCGGGACGGTGCGCAGCGTCCGGCTGATGTCGTGCCTCGGCCCGCTGGCGCGCAGCGCCGAGGACCTGGCACTGATCTACCGGATCATCGCCGGACCGGACGAAGGCGACACCGACCTTGCGCCGGTGCCGGTCGAGGCTACGGAGACGCCGGACGTCAGTTCGCTGCGCATCACCGTCGCCACGTCCTTCCCTGGCTTCCCGGTGGCTGGCGAGATCAGCGCCGCCGTCGAAAAGCTTGGCGAGAAGCTCGGATCGGCAGGCGCCATGGTCGAGGAGGCAAAGTTGCCCAGGCTCGATCTGCACGACGATCTGGCCGAGGGCGGCGCGCTGATCGGCATGATGCTGGAGGCCGCGCAGCCGGACCCGCCGGACCAACCGACGCCTGTCTCGCGCTGGTTCGCGGCGCTCGCCCGGCGCGACCGCTCGATTCTCGCCTGGGACAGGTTCTTCGAAAGCTGCGATGCGCTGCTCTGCCCGGTCGCCATGACCACTGCCTTCCCGCATTGCGCGCCGGGAACGGCGATCGAGGTCAACGGCAGAGAGGAAAGCTATTGGATGCTGCCGGCCTATGGCGCGGTGTTCAATTATTCCGGCCATCCGGCGCTGACGATACCCGGCGGGTACGGCAGCGAGGGCCTGCCCATCGGCCTGCAGTTGGTCGGCAGTCGCTGGTCGGAATCGCGGCTGCTCGGCATTGCCGCGGCGATGGCGCCACTCGCTGGGGGCTTTCGCAGGCCGACCGGCTATTAAGAGAAGCGGCCAAGCCTGTAAGACTGAAGCAATGGATCGCGCTCGCCGTCCAGGATTTCGCGCGCGGCAAAGAGACCGACGGCCGGCGCCAGCGTGATGCCGGAATGCATGACGGCGACATAGAGCCCGTCCACCCCCTCGGCGCGGCCGATGATCGGGAAGCCGTCGACCGGGGTCGGCCGGTAGCCGACCGTGTGGAAATCGAGTTCCAGCCCCTCGGCGCCGCGCAGCATCGCCTTCGTCGCCTTGAACAGCTCGCGCGCCGTGTCCTCCGCATTCTCGCCCGGATCGGCGCCGCCGAAATCCGAGCCGGCGATGATCCGGCCCTCGGCCGTCTGGCGCATGTGCAGCCGCTCGGCCAGCACCAGCCCGTTGAGCAGCGTTTTGTAAGGGCGCGAATGGACGATCAGGCCGGGCGGTGTTTCGATCGGCAGCTTGACCCCGACTGTTTCGGCGATCCCCGGAGCTCCAGCGCCGGCCGCGATCACCACCTCGTCGGCGGTAAGCTGCTCGCCGGACATCTCCACGCCCGTGACCTTGCCATTGGATCGCGCCAGGGCGGTGACGGTTCCGGTTGCCAACTTCGCGCCGCGCCGCTCGGCATCGGCCAGCAGCGCCCTGGTGGCGGCAACCGGCTCGGCGACGCCTTCCTCCGCCACATAGAGCGCAAGCTCCGGAAGCTCGGTAAGATTGGGCTCGATGCGGGCCACCCGATCACGGCCGACGCGCTCGATGCCGTAGCCCCAGGAGGAATGCTCGGCCGCATAGGCCTCCAGCTCGTCCGCCGGCATGTCCCAGCACAGGCCGCCGCACCAGGCGAGCGGCAGGCCGGGCAGATCCTTCGCCAGCCTTGTCCATTCGGCCATGGCGCGCCGGCGCAGCCGGAAATAGGTCTCGGGGTTGCCCCAGCTGGCATTGATCCAGGCAAACGAATTGGGTGTCGCGACGCCATCCGCGCCGCTACCCGAAATCACCGTCACCCGCGCCCCGGCTCCCGTCAGATGCCAGGCGATCGAGGCACCGATGATGCCGGCGCCGATGACGATGACTTCTTTCGCGCTGCTCATGCCGGGCTCCATTGGGGTTTCCCGTCATGCCATCGCACCGAGCCAACCTCAAGCGAGAGTCTATGCGCTACCCAAGCGCCTCTCTCTTGGCGCCGGCGAGCAGCCCTTTCAACTCGTCGTACCGCCGCATGAGGCGCGGCGAGTCGACTTTCTTCGCGACCGCGAGCACCGTGCCGAGCTCCAGCTCCGCGCCGGTGCGGTCACCCAGCTGGATAAGCAGCGCCGCGAGCGAAAGCCTGGCGTCCGCGCAGTTGGTCGGCGAGCCGATCTCGGCCCAGCGCGAGCATGCGGTCTGCAGCTCCCACGCCGCTTCCACAAGGCGATCTTCCCGCATGAACAGTTCCGCCTTGGCCTCGGCAGTCAGCGCCCGGATCGAGGCCATCGGCCAACGTTGCGGCTCGCTTTCCAGTTCGGCGATCACCTGCTTCGCGCGCTCCAGCCGATCGGTCCGCGCCGCCACCTTGGCGAGCGTGGCAAGGACCATGCCGCGCCGCTGCAGGGTTGGCCAGCGGTTCCCAACCAGGGACCGCTCGAGCGCGCTGAAAGCGGCCTCCGCCTGTCCCTGCTCGAGCTGCAGCAGCGCAAGGCCGGGCTGCGGGTCCCAGCCCGCGGCGTGGGACGCGCGATAGGCTGTTTCTGCCTCGGCGAAATCGCCGGCGGCAAGATGAATGTCACCCAGGACGCGCAGCGCATCGCCAGTGGCCCAAGGCGCGTCGAGCGCAAGCTGGTCGAGCGCGGCACGCACCAGCGTCTCCGCCTCTTTCAGCGTGCCATGGACGCCGAGCACCTCGGCCCGATGCAGCCGGCACGAGCCTGTGAGTTCTTCCAGCCCGTGTCCTCTGCACCAACCCTCGTAGCTGAGGGTCCATTGGTTGGCTCTCGCCCAGTCGCCGAAATTTCGGCAGGCCCAGAGAATGTTGCAGTAGAGGATACCGCCGACGATCGGGTCGACATCGCTGGAGAGACCAAGCGCTGCGGCAAAATCCTGGTCTTCCTGCCCGGACCTTGTTTCCCCAAGGCAAAGCTTGAAGAAGCCGCGATAGATGAGACCGAGCGACTCGACGACCGGGTCCTCGAGTTGCTTGCCGACCTCGAAAGCCTGCTCGGCGAGCGCAAGCGCGTGCTCCGGCTCGGCTTCCGCGCCCTTGATGCGCGCGCCCATCCAGCACCAGAGGCCATGCTCCCTGCTCTCGGTGGCGCCATCGATCAACTGCGCGGCTCGCTTATGCCAGCCGTTGGCGGCGGCAAGCTCTCCTCTTTCCAGATGGATCATGGCAAGGGTGATTGCCGGAGAAGACGCGCGCAGGCGTTCGCCGGCGACGCCGTACTCCGTCACCGCGCGCGCCAGGAGCGGAATGGCTTCCGCCGGCCGTCCCATGCACTCCAGTGCCAAGGCCCATTCTTCGAGATCGGCCGTCAACAACTCGTCGGTGGCGTCTGCTTCGGCGAAGGAGGCCGCGGCCTCACGCCATTTTCTGGCCGCAACGGCCGCGCGTGCCAAAAGGATTGGCGAGCCGGGGCTCGAAGGCTTGCTCACCTCGCCGGCCGGAACGATCTTGTTTTCCGGAGCGGCAGGTGAATCCAGGTAGATCCGGTAGCCAAACCGGGGCAGGTTGCGCAGCGCCGTTTCAATTCCGCCCTGGCGAAGGATACTGCGAGCGAGACTCGCCACGCGCTGCAGCGAGGCCTCCGTCACCGTGACGCCCGGCCACAGCGTTTCGAGCAGTTCGTCCTTACTCAGCGCCCGCTCCTGATTTCGCAGCAGCATGGCGAGGAAGTCGAAGACCAGCGGCTGCGCCTCGACCTCCCTGCCGGCGAGGCGAAGGGCGCGGGATTCCTCGTTCAGCTCGAAGTCGCCGAAGCAATAGACCCCCATCGGCAGCATTCCCTCCAACGACAATGGGCAAAGGATCAGGAGAAGATAAGCGCGGCGTAAGGACTGTCGGCCGCCCCTCCTGTCATTCTTCCCGTGCCTGGCGAGCCAAGCGGCACTTTAGCCCAGCAAGCCCGGGCATGTCACCGGCAGCGACCTGGTCGGTCGCCCGCCGGCATTTGAACCCAAGATGAGGAGATTACGGAAATGCAGAAGTACATCATCGAACGGGACATTCCCAAGGTCGGCACCTTCGAGCGCGAGCAGCTTCGCGACGCGTCCAAGGCGTCGAACGCCGTGCTCGCCGAACTTGGCCCGGAGATCCAGTGGGTGGAGTCATTCGTCACCGACGACAAGACCTTCTGCGTCTATCTCGCCAGGGACGAGGCGATCATCCAGCGCCACGCCAAGATGAGCGGCTTCCCGGCGACGAAGATCACGCAGGTGAAGCGCCTGTTCGATCCGACGACGGCGCACGCCAGCGCCTGACGGGGAGGAACGGGTGGTGAAACTCTTCGCAAACCTCGTCCTCGGCACGGCGTTGTCCGGCGCCATCTGGGCATCCGCGCTCGCCTGCGGCACCGCGGATGCCCAGATGGCGCCGGACAACGCCGTGCCG
>NZ_RZOT01000044.1:0-17440 GCF_003999085.1 Mesorhizobium sp. M4A.F.Ca.ET.090.04.2.1 | reverse complement strand
CCTACTCCCCTACTCCCTCATTGTATCCGGTCAAGCGCCTTGTAGTAGAGACCGACCATCGGCAGGAACCAGGGCTTGCCGGAATAGCCGGGAATCGAAGGCCACTCGAGCCCTTTCAGCGGATTGCGGTCCTCGCGGCCGAGCATGGCATCGGCCAGGATCATACCGAGATGGGTGGAAAGCTGCGCGCCGTGGCCGGAATAGCCCATCGCGTACCAGACGCCGTCATGGTAACCAGCCCGCGGAAAACGGTCCTTGGTCATGTCGACCAGCCCGCCCCAGCAGTAGTCGATCTCGACCTTGGCGAGCTGCGGGAAGATTGCTGCAAGGCCAGCCTGCAAGATCTGTCCGCTCCTGGCGTCGGAGCGCTGGTCCGATGTCGCCGAGAAGCGCGCGCGGCCGCCGAAGATGAGGCGTCGGTCCGGTGAAAGCCGGAAGTAGTTGCCAATGTTCATCGAGGTCACGCATGTCCGGTTGCCGGGCATGGTCGCGGCGATCTCGGCATCGCTTAACGGCCGCGTGGCGATGATGAAGCTGCCGACGGAGATGATCCGGCGGCGGAAATAATTGAAATTCGGCGTGGTGTAGGCGCCGGGCGCCACCAGCACGTTGTCGGCGCTGATCTTGCCGCGCGAAGTGGTCAATTCATGCCTGCTACCGGCCTGCTTGCGGTCGGTCACTGCCGCGTTCTCGTGGATCACGGCACCGTGGCACGTGGCGGCCGTGGCCAAGCCTGCCACATAGCGGCCCATATGCATCATGGCGCTCTTCTTCGACAGCATCGCGCCATGGAAGGGCGAACCGATCTCGGACTTGAGATCCGCCGCCGACAGCAGCGCCGTGTCCGGATCCACCTCGGCATGGACGGCCTCGAAGTTGCGGGCGATCGCTTCGAAATGCTGCGGCTTGGAGGCGAGCTTCAGCTTGCCCGCGCGGCGGAAGTTGCAGTCGATGCTTTCCTCGGCGACCAGCGCCTCGATGGTATCGACGGAGTCGTCGAGCGCTCGGTACAGCGCGATTGCGCGTTCCTTGCCGAGTTCCGCCTTGGCCGAGAGGAAGCTATGGGCGAGGCCATTGTTCAGGTGCCCGCCATTGCGCCCGGATGCGCCACAGCCCACCCGCTCCGCCTCCAGCACCGCCACCTTCGCGCCGGCCTTCGCCAGTTGGCGGGCGGCGGCGAGACCGGTGAAGCCGCCGCCGATGATGGCGGCATCGTAGTGACCCTCGACCGGGCCTTGCGCCGCGCCGGAAAAGTCGGGAGCCGTGTCGTGCCAGTAGGAGACGAACCTCATCGGCAATCCGCCCTGTTTCAGAGACCGACCACGCCTGGAAGACCCGAAATGTCTGATATCTCGACATAGCCGTAGTGCGGGTTGGCCGGTTCGTGGCCGCGGTTTACCCAGACCTTGTTCTTGATGCCGAGGTCGTGCGCCGACATCAGGTCGTAGCGGAATGACGACGAGCAGTGAAGGATGTCTTGCGGACCGCAGCCCAGCCTGTCGAACATATATTCGAAGGCCTTGAAGCGCGGCTTGTAGGCCTGTGCCTGCTCGGCCGTGTAGACGGCATGGAATGGCGCGCCGAGCTTCTCGACATTGGACATGATCTGCGCGTTCATGGCGTTGGACAGGATGACCAGCGGAATTTCCTTGGCGACTTTCGCCAGGCCGGCCGGAACGTCGGCATGCGGCCCCCAGGTCGGCACGCGCTTATAGACCATCCTGGCGTCGTCCGGGCTGAAGGCAACGCCGTTGCGCTTGCAGGTGCGCTCGAGCGCATTGTGGATCACGTCGGCATAAGGCTTCCAGTCGCCCAGGATCTCGTCCAGCCGGTACGCCGCGAAATTCTTGATGAACTCCTGCATGCGCGGCTCGTCGAGCCGGCTGCCGTAGAGGTCGCGTGCGGCTTCCGCCATCTGGAAATTGGTCAACGTGCCGTAGCAGTCGAAGGTGATGTATTTGGGCCTGAAGGAAGCCATGTCCGTCGATCTCCGGTGGAAGCACATCCGCGTTCGGATGAATTCATCATAGGACGGCAGAAGGCGGCCGACCTGACCGAAATCGGCGTCCCGAAAGCAGAAAGTTCCGTATCCGCCATCCGGTTTGGCACATCTGGTGTGGCGATTACGTCGTCGCGCGAGACGTGAAGCGCGTCCGCCGCGGCGGGCGCGCCAGCACAAGATGCGGCGCATGCCTCGCGCTACGGCGAAAGATACTGTCCAGGCCAAAGCCTTCAGACGATCTGCGGCGCGCCGATGGCCGAGACTTGATCAGCAGACGGAAGGATGCCTCATGCAGCAGGGCGAGATCGAACTCCAGGCCTTCGGGCCGGACCATATAGAGGGTGCGGTAGCGCTTTCTCGCCAGGAGAATTGGCCGCATCGCGCGCAGGACTGGCAGATGGCGCTGCAGCTCTCGAGCGGCGCTGTCGCGCTCGACGACCAGGGCCGTGTCACCGGCACCATCCTGGTAACGCCCTATGGCAATGATTGCGCCATGATCAACATGGTGATCGTCGACAGGAATGTGCGGGGCCAGGGGCTCGGGCGCCGACTCATGGATCAGGCGATCACCCTTGCCGGCGACCGTCCGCTACGGCTCGTCGCGACGGCGGATGGCGAGCCGCTCTATGAAAAGCTCGGCTTCGTGCGCTCCGGTGCGATCCTGCAGCATCAGGGGAAAGTGACGGAGCTTGACGCGCCCGACGGCGTTGAAGCCGCAAGCATTGGCGATCTGCCGGAAATCAAAGCGCTCGATCGCGACGCTTATGGCGCCGACCGGGAAGCCCTGATCAATGCGCTGGCCGAGCGCGGCCACTTCGCAATCATCCGCCATAACGGCGCCATCGAGGCCTATGCGGCGATCCGTCCTTTCGGACGCGGCGAAGTGATCGGTCCGGTCATCGCGGGAAGCGCCGGTGACGCCAGGGCCCTCATCAGCTTTTTCGCCGCGCCGCGCTCCGGCGCCTTCCTGCGCGTGGATACCGACAGCCGGACCGGCATCGATGGCTGGCTCGAGGAAATCGGTCTCGTCCATGTCGGCGGCGGCGTGGCCATGGACCGTCCGCCCAAGCCGAGGTCGGAACCGGCCAGGCCAAAAGTTTACGCCCTCGCCAACCAGGCGCTCGGCTAGGAGGACAACAATGCTCGCCAATTCCCTGATTGAACTCGACCGCGCCCATCTCGTCCATCCGGTCTCCTCATACCGCGGCCATGAGGCGCTCGGCGTGCGTGTCCTGAAATCGGCCAAGGGCGCCACCGTGACCGAAGCATCCGGCCGGCAGTTGATTGACGGCTTCGCCGGCTTGTGGTGCGTCAATGCCGGCTACGGCCACGACAGCATCGTCGAGGCGGCGGCCCGGCAGATGCGCGAGCTGCCCTATGCCACCGCCTATTTCGACCTCGGCTCGGAGCCGGCCATTCGCCTCGCCTCGGAACTCGCCGAGCGCGCTCCGGGGAATCTCAATCACGTCTTCTTCACCCTCGGCGGCTCGGACGCGGTCGACAGCACCATCCGCTTCGTCCGCTACTACTGGAATGCCAGGGGCGAGCCGAAACGCGACCAGTTCATTTCCATCGAGCACGGCTATCACGGCTCATCGGTGGTCGGCGCTGGCCTGACCGCGCTGCCCGCCTTTCACGCCGGTTTCGGCATTCCCTTTGAATGGCAGCACAAGATCCCCTCGCCCTACCCTTATCGCAACCCGGTAGGCGAGGACGGCAACGCGATCACCGCGGCATCGCTCGCCGCGCTGAAGGCCAAGATCGAGGAGATCGGACCGGAGCGGGTTGCCGCCTTCTATGCCGAGCCGATCCAGGGCTCGGGCGGCGTCATCGTCCCACCGAAGGGCTGGATCAAGGCGATACGCGAGCTCTGCCGGCAGTACGGCATCCTGTTCATCGCCGACGAGGTGATCACCGGCTTCGGCCGCACGGGACCCCTGTTCGCTTGCACGGACGAGGACATCGTTCCCGATTTCATAACGACCGCGAAGGGCCTGACCTCAGGCTATGTTCCGATGGGCGCCGTCTTCATGGCCGATCATGTCTACGACGTCATCGCCGATGGCGCGGGCGCCGCTGCGGTCGGCCACGGCTACACCTATTCGGCCCATCCCGTCAGCGCCGCCGTCGCGCTCGAGGTGTTGAAGCTCTATGAAGACGGCCTTCTGGAGAACGGCATCAAGGCCGGTGCCCGCCTGATGATAGGATTGGCAAGCCTGCGCGACCACCCGCTCGTCGGTGATGTGCGCGGTCGCGGCATGCTGGCCGCGATCGAGCTGGTGGTCGACAAGACGAAGAAAACACCGCTTCCGGCGTCGGCCATACCGGCGCGGCGCGTCTTCGACCGGGCGTGGGACAACGGTCTCATCATCCGCGCCTTTGCCAACGGTGTCCTCGGCTATGCGCCGCCGCTCTGCTGCACCGACGGCGACGTCGACGCTATCATCGAGCGCACGCGCCTCACGCTCGACCAGACGCTGGACGATCCCGACGTCCGTCAGGCCCTGGCATGACGGGCGACGAATTTTTCGTATCTCGAAATATCGCCGGGGCAGACGATTTCGCAATTTTGTGCCGCCCCCTCACGCCTTTTCGGCGAATCCAGCGCGGGGGAAGTGCCAGACTGCCTATAAGACAAGGCCAGAAAGCGCGGATTTATGGGCTTTCGAAAAAGGCCAACGCCCCGGACAGCACCGAATTTTGTTCTGTTCAGCACCATGCAATCCGCTATCGCGCAGAGGAGAGCTAGTTTCTTGGCCAGGGCTTTCAGCGAATTCAAGTACATGACCTTCGATGTCGTCGGCACGCTGATCGACTTCGAAGGCGGCATCACGACTTGCCTGGCCGGGATTGCCGCCGAGACTGGCGTCTCCATCGATGGCGAAGCCGCGCTGGCCCTTTACCGGCAGGCCCGCTACATGCCCGATGCCGGCCTGTTTCCCGACGATCTGGTGCGTGTGTACATGGTCATCGCGCCGCAGCTCGGCCTGCCGGCAGACGAGAAATTCGGCGTCCGCCTGCGCGATTCCGCCTGCGTCTGGAAAGGTTTCCCCGACAGCGCGGCGGCGCTGGCGGACCTCGCGAAATCGCACAAGCTGATTGCCATGACCAATGCCCGACGCTGGGCCCTCGACCATTTCGAGAAGCAGCTCGGATCGCCCTTCTTCGCCACCTTCACCGCCGACGATACCGGAACGGAGAAACCGGATCCGGCGTTCTTCCAGAAGGTCTTCGATTTCGTCGCCTCAAGGGGCGACAGCAAGGACGACATCCTGCACGTCGCGCAAAGCCAGCATCACGACATCGGCATATCCCGGGCACTTGGCCTGACCAATTGCTGGATCGAACGCCGGCATGCCCAGAGGGGCTATGGCGGCACGATCGAGCCCGAGCGCTTCACCGTGCCGGACTACCACTTCACCTCGATGGCCTCCCTTGCGGCGGCCGTTCGGGAAAGCCTGAAGGAACGAGCCTGAACCCAAGCCCGGACAGCCGCAGCAAGACGAGCATGCCGACCAAACAAACAGAAAGGGGAATGACATGACCGACAAGATCACGAACTGGACCAGCGCAGACGACGCCATGGTCGAGAACGCCATCCGGCGGGGCGCGAGCCGCCGCGAACTCCTCAAGATGCTGTTGGCCGGTGGCGCCGCGGTCGCCGCGGGCAGCCTGGTGCTCGGCCGCGCCAGCCAGGCCGTCGCCGCCGAGCCGGTTTCCGGCGGAAGCTTCAAGGCGGCCGGCTGGTCGTCCTCGACCGCCGACACGCTCGATCCGGCAAAGGCGTCGCTCTCCACCGACTATGTCCGCTGCTGCTCGCTCTACAACCGCCTGACTTTCCTCGACAAGGATGGCGTCACGCAGATGGAGCTGGCCGAGAGCTTCGACAGCAAGGACGCCAAGACCTGGACCGTGAAGCTGCGCAAGGGTGTCACCTTCCACGACGGCAAGGACCTCACGGCCGACGACGTCGTCTACTCGCTGAAGCGCCATCTCGACAAAGCGGTCGGCTCCAAGGTGGCCAAGATCGCCGCGCAGATGACCGGCTTCAAGGCGGTCGACAAGTCGACCGTCGAAATCACGCTCGCCGACCCGAATGCCGACCTGCCGACCATCCTGGCGCTGCACCATTTCATGATCGTGGCGGACGGCACCACCGACTTCTCCAAGGGCAATGGCACCGGCGCTTTCGTGCTGCAGACGTTCGAACCCGGCGTGCGTTCGGTCGTCACCAAGAACAAGAACTACTGGAAATCGGGCAAGCCCTATCTGGACTCGTTCGAGTTCATCGCCATCACCGACGACAGCGCCCGCGTCAACGCCCTGCTTTCCGGCGACATCAATTTTGCCGCAGCGATCAATCCGCGCTCAATGAAGCTCCTGGAGAGCCAGCAGGGCTTCGAACTGTCGAAGACGACCGCGGGCAACTACACGGACCTCAACATCCGGCTCGACATGGATCCGGGCAGCAAGGCCGACTTCGTGGCCGGCATGAAGTACCTCGTCAACCGCGAGCAGATCGTCAAATCGGCATTGCGCGGCCTTGGTGAGGTCGGCAATGATCAACCTGTCTCGCCGGCGAACATCTTCCACAACGCCGACCTCAAGCCGAAGGCATTCGACCCGGACAAGGCGAAGTTCCACTTCCAGAAGTCAGGCCTGCTCGGCCAGTCCATCCCGGTGATCGCGTCCGACGCCGCGACCTCGTCGATCGACATGGCGGTGATCATCCAGGCCGCCGGAGCGGATATCGGCATGAAGCTCGACGTCCAGCGCGTCCCGTCCGACGGCTACTGGGACAATTACTGGCTCAAGGCGCCGGTCCATTTCGGCAACATCAATCCGCGCCCGACGCCGGATATCCTGTTCTCGCTCCTCTACGCTTCCAGCGCTCCCTGGAACGAGAGCCAGTACAAGTCCGAGAAGTTCGACAAGCTGCTCGTCGAGGCGCGCGGCTCGCTCGACCAGGCCAAGCGCAAGGAAATCTACAACCAGATGCAGGTCATGGTCTCCGAGGAGGCCGGCACCATCATCCCGGCCTATATCTCCAACGTCGATGCCCTCTCCAGCAAGGTGAAGGGTTTGGAGGCGAACCCGCTCGGTGGCATGATGGGCTACGCAATGGCGGAATATCTCTGGCTCGAAGCCTGAGAGGCGACTGCCGGGGGCCGGTCAGCCGGTCCCCCGGCACTGCATTGCGCAAGATGGTTGGCCGAACGCACCGCAGGGAGCGCTTTCAATGACGTCTGGGGTTCTCAACCTCGTGCTGAAGCGGCTAGGGATCGCGGCCATCACGCTATTGATCGTGCTGTTCGCCGTGTTCTTCGCCACCAGCATGCTGCCTGGCGACACCGCGTCGATCCTGCTCGGCCAGGCGGCGACTCCCGAGGCGGTCGCCGGCCTGCGCGAGGCCATGCATCTCAACGACCCGGCGATCCTGCGCTTCCTGCGCTGGCTTGTCGGCCTGCTCCACGGCGACCTCGGCACCTCCTATGCCAACGAGATGCCGGTTGCGGCTCTGATCGGCGGGCGCCTGGTCAACACCATGAAGCTCGCCGGCATCACCGCGCTGCTCTCGGTGCCGCTGGCGCTGACGCTCGGCATCACCGCCGCGATGTTGCGCGGCTCCGTCTACGACCGCACCGTCACCGTGCTTTCGATCGGCGTCATCTCCGTGCCGGAGTTCATGGTCGCGACGCTGGCGGTCTTGCTCTTCGCCGTTTATCTCAGATGGCTGCCGGCGCTGTCGTCGGTCAACGAGGCGCATTCGCTGACCGATCTCGTGCGCATCTATGCAATGCCGGTGATCACGCTCACCTTCGTCATCTCCGCCCAGATGATCCGCATGACGCGCGCCGCGGTAATCGAAACGCTGTCCACGCCTTATGTCGAGATGGCTCTCCTCAAAGGCGCCTCGCGCAGCCGCATGGTGCTGAGACACGCGCTGCCCAATGCGCTCGGGCCGATCGTCAACGCGATCGCGCTGTCTTTGTCCTATCTGGTCGGCGGCGTCATCATCGTGGAGACGATCTTCAACTATCCCGGCATCGCCAAGCTGATGGTCGATGCGGTCGCGACCCGCGATCTGCCGCTGATCCAGAGCTGCGCGATGATCTTCTGCCTCGGCTACCTTCTTCTCATCACGACCGCCGACATCGTCGCCATAATGTCCAACCCGAGGCTGAGATGACGATGGCGCGCGCGGCAGCCTCCCGGCGGTCCTTCCTGGGCCACAGCTACAACCTCGTCGGCGTCGTGGCCTCGCTGGTCATCCTGGCGTGGACACTGGTCGCGATCTTCGCGCCTTACATCATTCCCCATCCCATCGGCGACATCGTCGACGACGACTATTTCGGGCCGATGCGTCAGGGGCTGTGGCTCGGCTCGGACTATCTGGGACGCGACATGCTCTCGCGAGTTCTGATGGGCGCGCGCTACACCGTCGGCATATCGCTCGCCGCCGTCTCCATCGCCTGCTTTTCCGGTGTCGTGCTGGGCATGATAGCGGCGGTCACCGGCGGCTGGCTCGACACCTGCCTCAGCCGCTTCCTGGACGCCATGAACTCCATCCCCAGCAAGCTGTTCGGTCTTGTCGTCGTCGCTGCCGTCGGCTCGTCGATCCCGGTGCTGATCCTGACGCTCGCCGTCATCTATATCCCCGGCTCCTATCGCTTCGCGCGCGCGCTCGCCGTCAACATCAACACCATGGACTTCATGACTGTCGCCCGTGTCCGCGGCGAGAGCACCCTCTATCTCGTCGGCTCCGAGATCCTGCCCAACATCATCCGCCCGGTGCTCGCCGACTTCGGCTTGCGCTTCGTCTTCATCGTTCTGCTGCTCTCCGGCCTGTCCTTCCTTGGGCTCGGCCTGCAGCCGCCGCTCGCCGACTGGGGCGCGCTGGTGCGCGAAAACATCGGCGGCCTGCCCTTCGCGGCCCCCGCCGTCATCGTGCCTTCGCTGGCGATCGCCAGCCTCACCATCAGCGTCAACCTGCTGATCGACAACCTGCCGCAGAAGATCAGGGACCGGGACGCATGAGCAATCTCGTCGAGGTCAGGAACCTGAGGATCGAGGCGACGACCGACACCGGACGGCTTGTCGAGATCATCAAGGGCGTCAGCCTCGACATCGCCGACGGCGAGATCGTCGCCCTGATCGGCGAAAGCGGCTCCGGCAAGACTACGGTGGCGCTCTCGCTGATGGGCTATGCGCGGCCCGGCTGCCGGATCACCGGCGGCGAGATCAACGTCAACGGCAAGAACATGGCCGCCCTTTCCGAAAAGGAACGCGCCAGGCTGCGCGGCACCGACATTGCCTATGTCCCGCAAAGTGCCGCCGCCTCCTTCAACCCCTCCTCCACCATCATGGAGCAGGTCATCGAGGTCACGCGCATCCACAAGCTGATGCCGCCCGAACAGGCCCGCCGACGCGCCGTCGAGCTGTTCAGGGCCTTGTCGCTGCCGGACCCCGAAGGGATCGGCGCCCGTTATCCGCACCAGGTTTCGGGCGGTCAATTGCAGCGGCTGTCGGCGGCCATGGCGCTCATCAGCGATCCCAAGCTGGTGATCTTCGACGAGCCGACGACGGCACTCGACGTGACGACGCAGATCGACGTGCTGAAGGCATTCAAGTCGGTCATGCGGGCGGGCGGGATCGCAGGTGTCTATGTTTCCCACGATCTCGCGGTCGTCGCCCAGATCGCCGACCGCATCGTGGTGCTGAAGGGCGGCGAGGTGCAGGAGACAGGCACCACAGCGGCAATCCTTTCAGCTGCCCGGCACCCCTATACGCGCGAACTGCTAGCCGCCTTCGAACCGAAGCCGCGGCAAGGGCAAGCCGACGCAGATGCCGGGACGAAGCAGCTGCTGCGTATAGACAATGTGACGGCCGGCTATGGCGCGATGCGGGCTGACGGACTGCCACTTATCCGCGCGGTCGATTCCGTCAGCCTGGTCGTCGAAAAGGGGCGCAATCTCGGCGTTATCGGCGAATCCGGCTGCGGAAAATCGACGCTGGCGCGCGTCATCGCCGGCATCCATCCGGCCGCTGCCGGCGACATCGTCTTCGATGGCAAGGACCTGCAACGCGCCGCCAGGAAACGCAGCCAGGACCAGCTGCGCGAGATGCAGATCGTGTTCCAGTACGCCGATACCGCGCTCAATCCGGCCAAGCCTGTGGAGGACATCATCTCCCGCCCGCTCGCCTTCTATCACCGGCTCGACAGGCAGGCGCGCTCGAAGCGCGTCGACGAACTGCTCGACATGGTGCGCCTGCCGAGGGCGCTGCGCTACCGGCATCCATCGGAGCTCTCGGGCGGCCAGAAGCAGCGCGTGAATTTCGCGCGCGCGTTGGCGGCCGACCCCAAGCTCATCATCTGCGACGAAATCACCTCGGCGCTCGACACGGTGGTGGCGTCCGCCGTGATCGAACTGCTCAAGGAGCTGCAGCGCGAGCTGGGGCTCTCCTACATCTTCATCAGCCACGACCTCTCGGTCGTCGAGGCCATCTGCGACGAGATCATGGTCATGTACAATGGGCAGCGTGTGGAGCAGATCACGCCAGACAAGGTGAAGGCGCCCGCCCACCCCTATTCCAAGCTACTGTTCTCTTCGGTGCCGAAGCTCGACCCGACGTGGCTCGACGGCCTTGTCCGCGACCCCCAGCTCGTCAGCCAGTACGGCCACCGCTGACTACATCGGAAGACTGAGGGGTGACGGCAAGTTTTTCAGCCACGATTGTGTCACCAGATCAACGCGCAGGCAGGCAGAATGAAGCTTGATCGACTGGACTCTCGCTTGCTTAGTATTCTGCAGACCAACAATCGCCACGGCACGGAAGAGCTTGGTCAAATGGTCGGCCTGTCGGCAACGGCGGTCCAGCGTCGTCTCAAACGGCTTCGGGAAGGGGGAGCAATCGAAGCTGACGTTTCGATCGTGAAACCCAAGACTGTCGGCCGGCCCATTGCGATGCTCGTGCTGGTTTCGCTCGAGCGCGAACGGGCTGACATCGTCGACCGCTTCAAACAATCGATCCGCCAGACTCGGGAAGTGATGAACGGCTACTACGTTACGGGAGAAGCAGATTTCGTTCTCATTGTCACATCCCGAAGCATGGAAGATTATGAAGCTTTTACTCGGAGATTTTTCTACGAAAATCACGACATCAAGGGGTTCAAGACAATGGTTATCATGGATCGAGTGAAGGTTGGGTTTTCCATGCCAATCGATTTCGAGCATTTTCTTGATTGATAATGCGTTTAGGCCTGTCAACGGCCTGCAGGCAGCCCGTGATCTGAATCTCTGCAAGAACGTGCCGCGAAAATGGGCGCGAGGTGAGCGCCGATCCGAAGAACTAGTTTACCCAGTCGCGGTCAGAGTCCGACGCGTTCGGAGCGTTTCCTCTTACAAACCTAGAATTGGCAGGAATTCTGCGGAAATTCAATTGAATAAGACGGAATTGCGTACCCCGACGGACATAAGCTGAGGTCATGCTTTGTAATCCTTGAGGGTGGAATGCAGCTGGAAGCAGTCGGCCTTGAACGGGAGGGGTCGCGACATCATCCGTCGCCGGATTTCGTCGAACCGAAATTCGTCTGTTTCTGCGATGCCCCCTAGGGAGCCGAGAATGACGACCAGCGAAGATGTCGCCGAAATGGACCGTCGATCGGCTCTACATCCCTTCACCACGGCACGGACAGGAGGTGCTTCGGCATGGCTCCCGTTCTGAAAGTTCACGAACTTCGCAAGGCGTTCGGCGCGGCCCGCGTTCTCAACGGGCTGAGCTTCCTGATGCGGCAAGGCGAGGTCATTTCGCTCGTTGGCTCGTCCGGTTCGGGAAAGAGCACCGCGCTACGATGCATCAATTTTCTGGAGACCCCGAGTTCGGGTGAGGTTGAGGTGATGGGCGATGCGATTTCCGCATCGCAGAACGAACGCCACGAAACGAAAATCGTCAACGCGACCAATATCAGAGTTTTCCGTCGCCGCATCGGAATGGTGTTTCAGAGCTTCAACCTGTGGCCCCATCGAACTGTGCTTGAGAACGTAACCGAGGCGCTGATCTACGTGCTGAAGAAGGGCAAGCGGGAGGCGGATGAAACAGCGCTTTGCGCTCTATCCAAGGTGGGCATGGCCGACTTTGGCCACCGATATCCGAGCCAGCTTTCGGGCGGGCAGCAACAGCGCGTGGCAATCGCGCGCGTTTTGGCGATGCAGCCCAAGCTTATGCTTTTTGATGAACCAACCTCCGCGCTCGATCCCGAGCTGGTCAGCGAAGTCTTGAAGGTCATCAGAACGCTTGCCGATGAGGGGGCGACTATTCTTCTCGTCACGCACGAAATGAGGTTCGCACGGGAGGTGTCGAACCGAATGATATTCCTGCACAAGGGTGCCGTTGAGCAGGATGCCGGGCCGGAAGAACTGTTTCGAAATCCCGCATCCGAAGCGGTGAAGCGGTTCCTATCCAGCGTTATTTCAACCGCCGCCTGATGACGGCCATCAAACAGAAGGCAAAGAGGGGTAACTCAGCATGCTCATAAAGAACGCACTTCGCTCAATCTGCACATCCGGACTCATGATGGCGGCAATAGGGGCAGCATCGGCACAGAATGGTGTCTTGCGCGTGGGCACAGAAGGCGACGCGCCGCAGTTCAGCATGGCCGATGCCAACGGCAACGTTACCGGCTTCGACGCCGATATCGCCAACGGCATTTGCGCCGAACTCAAGGTCAAATGCAAATTCGTGGTGCAGACCTTCAGTTCCTTGGTTCCGTCGATGGACAGCGATCGCTTTGATGTCATCATCTCGGGTCTCGGCATCACCGACGAGAGAAAGAAGAAGATCGACTACTCCGTCCCCTACGCAACCACACCGCAGTATTTTGTGGTTCCGAAGGATTCTCCGTCCGTTGGGCTGAAGAGTCTTGCGGAAATCGAGAACGCGTTGGCTGGCAAGACCATAGGCGTTGTGAATGGCACCACATACGCGCAGTTTATAAAGAAACATATTCCGACTGCGGATCTGAAGACCTACGACGCCACGACCCAGCAGAATTCCGATCTCGCGGCAGGCCGGCTTGACGCTGCATTCGGCGATTCCCCGACCTGGGTCGATTTCCTCGGCTCACCGGACGGCGCTAGCTTTGCCCGCATCGACGTCAAGGTTACCGGAGCGGACGATCACGAAGCGCTGGGCTATGGCATGGGTGTTGGCCTGCGCAAGGGCAATACCGGACTCAAGGCCAAGCTGGACGGCGCTCTCTGCAACATGATCAATAGCGGCAAGGTGAAGGCCGCCTCGGAAAACTGGTTCAAGGACGACTACACCATCGCGTGCAACAAGTAATCATCCGACAGGCAACAGATCGTCGCGGCAATGCCGCGACGATCTGATGGAATGTTTCATGTTGCACGATATCTGGATGTTGATGGTCGAGAAGGGCTGGCTCCTTGCGCTGCTGCGCGGTGCCGGTATCACACTTCTGATCGGCTTTGTCGGCGTGGTTGTAGGATTGGCGGCGGCGATACCGCTTGCCATCCTTCGTTGGCGTCAGGTCCCTGGTCTTTCACAGCTTGTTGATGCCTACAGCATCGTCATCCGCGGCGTTCCGGGACTATTGGTCATTTATCTCCTGTTCTTCGGCTCCGTCGACTGGGTGCAGAGAATTGCCTCGGCGTTCGGCTACGCGGATAGCGCCGAAAACGCCTATCCATTCCTTATCGGCATTATAGCGATCTCCGCCATCTCATGCGCGTACTCGATAGAAGTCATACGAGGCGCCTTGCAGGCTGTTCCCGCCGGCCTTCTGGAGGCGGCCCGATCGCTTTCGTTGTCGCCACGCATCACCTTCTCCCGCGTGACCCTGCCGCTCGCTCTCAGGCTGGCTCTGGGCGGGATCAACAACGTTTGGCAAATGACGATCAAGGATACGTCGCTCGTATCCGTCGTCGGCATGCAGGAACTGATGCGGGCCGCAGCGGTCGCCGCGGGAATCACCCGCTCCCCGCTGCTCTTCTATTGCATGGCGGCAGCGATGTTTTTCGCCATGACCGTGGCGAGCCAGGTTCTGTTCAACCGCGTCGAAAAACATTTCAATCGCGGATTCAGTAGAGGCTAGGATGGACTTCAGCATCGTCACCTATGCGGCTCCGTTTCTGCTCGTCGGCGTTAAGACGACTCTGCTGATTGCATTTTTCGGGGTCGGCATCGGGTTGCCGTTCGGCATACTACTGGCGACAGCCCGCATTTCCCAGATCGGCACGGTTCGCAAATGCGCCGATTTCTACTGCGCGGTCTTCAGGGGCACACCGATGCTCGTGCAGGTCTTTGTGATCTACTACGGTCTCGCGCAGATAGGTTTCATACGCCACAACGCGGTTTTGTGGTGGCTGATCGGCGACAGCCTGCACGCTGCCATCCTTGCCGTCATTCTCAATACCGGTGCCTATACGGCGGAGATCTTCCGTACTGCCCTGCTCTCGCTGCCGCGCGGACTGATCGAGGCGGCGGAGGCCTGCGGTATGTCCGGGTTGGTGGTCTTCCACCGTATCAAGTTTCCCCTGGCGCTGCGTCAGGCCTTGCCTTCCTACAGCACCGAAGTCGCTGTTATCGTCAAGGAATCAAGCCTTGCCTCCACCATAACGGTGCTTGAAATCACCGGCCATGCCAAACGGCTGATGAGCGAGACGTTCGCCATCATGGAAATCTTCGTCATCACCGCCGTCTTCTACCTTGCAATCAACGTCGTCTGTCTGACTGCTCTGCATGCCATCGAAAGGCGCCTGTCTTTCGAGCGGCATGCCGCGCGCTGAAAGGGTGCCCCATGTCCAAGCTTACCTTTTTCGATCAGAACAATCTCCCCGAACCCAGGAAAGGCGAACCGCTGCCGGAACGGCGCGTGGATGGTGATCCCCGTTTCCTGACATGGGATATCGCGCAAACCGCTGACGGCCAAGTGCGGGCCGGTGTATGGGAGGTCACGCCGGGCGCCTATCGCTCCATAAAAGGCGGAACCTTCGAAGTCTGCTACATCCTTTCGGGAGTTTCGGAACTCATCGAGGACGGGTTCGAGCCGCGCCGCATTTCGGCAGGCGACGCCTTTGTGATGCACCCTGGATTCACGGGCGTCTGGCGGGTGATCGAAGCCACCCGCAAGCTCTGGGTCTCGCGCGATTGAGCGCGTTGATCGGATCACAGATGCACACCATGGATACGACCGCCTCGCGTCCGTTCAAGGCCACGCCGTACTGGTGGGACGATTGCGCATTTTCTGCCTTGCCTGTGGTGCCGCTGGTCCCCCGATGCGATGTCGCCATCGTCGGCGGCGGCTATGCGGGGCTGTCGGCGGCCATCGAACTGGCGAGAGCCGGATGCAGCGTCCAGCTTTTCGACCGGCAAGCCATCGGGCAGGCCGCGTCAGGCCGAAACGGCGGCATGGCGAGCGGCAGCATAAGGCCGAGCCGCAAGCAATTGATCCGCAGGTTCGGTCAATCTCGGGCCGATGGCATCCTGGCGGAAGGAAAGGCGGCGCGACAGGACCTGGCAGCCTTCCTCGAAACCGAAAGGGTGGAGTGCGACTTCTTCCTCTCGGGTCTCTTCGATGGCGCGGTAAACGATCGCGAATATGATGAATTCAGCCGCCACGCCGAGTTTTTAAACCGTTTCCTCGGGATTGAGACGTCGGCGGTCCCCCGCAAGGAAGTATCGCGGTATATCGGCACGGACTTCTACGCCGGCGGCTTCGTACGGATGGACATCGGAGGCCTTCATCCTGCCAAGCTGCTGTCGGGCATATTGCGGGTCGCCCGAACAACCGATGCCGTCATTCACGAGAACACAACGGTTCTGGGGACCAGCCAAGAGGCTGGTGGTGTGCGCGTCGCAACGTCACGCGGCGAGGTGTCGGCGAAAAAGCTGCTGGTATGCACCGACGCCTACACGGACGGCTTCGATCCTTGGCTGCGCCGTCGCCTCGTGCCGGTGCGGAGCCGCATCATAGCGACCGAGCCGTTGGGCGAAAGCGTGATGGACCGGCTGATGCCGAAGAAGATGATGCACGGCGACACGAGACAGCTCAGCTATTACTACCGGCCGTCGCCGGATGGCACGCGCATTCTATTCGGCGGACGCGACGGCACGACGGAAGGGGATCCGCTGGCGCCCACCACACATCTGCGCTCGGAGCTTGGGCGCATTTTTCCCGAACTGGCAAAGATGGGCATAACGCATAGCTGGTTCGGCCAAGTCGCGATGAACCGCGACATGGTTCCGCGAATGTTTACGGTTGGCGATACGGTCTACGCCACCGGGTTCTGCGGTTCCGGTGTGGTTTGGGCGCGCTGGCTCGGCAAGAAGGCCGCCTTCAAGCTCCTTGGCCAGACAGAGAGGGCTCAGTCGGCTTTCGACTTCGATCCGCCACCGAAGGCAGTGCCGCTATACCTTGACAAGCCTTGGTTCATCCCATTGGTTTATTCGTTCTACGAACGAAGGGACAAACGCGCCATGCGCGGCAAGAAGGAGAGTCCCAAAGGCTGACCTTCCTATTTCGATGATCGCGCGTAAGGCCTCACATCGGGAACAGGCTGGGCAGCGGCATGTGCGCCTTGACGATAGGCGACTTCAGCACCACGAACGAGAAGTACTTGTCGATGCCGATATCCATGTCGGTTAGCCGCTCCATGATCGTCTGGTATTCGCCGATGCCGGCGGTGACGAATTTCATCAGGTAATCGTAGCCGCCCGAGACGAGGTGGCATTCGATCACCTGGTCGATCTTCTCGACAACAGCGAGGAAACGGGCGAAGTCGACCTGGCGGTGGTTCTTCAAGGTGATCTCGGTGAACACGGTCAGCGTCTGGCCGAGCTTGCCGATGTTGACCTGCGCGGAATAGCCCTCGATGTAGCCTTCCGACTGCAGTTTCTTGACCCGCATCAGGCAAGGGCTCGGCGACAGATGCACGAGGTCGGCCAGTTCCACATTGGTGATGCGGCCGTTCTTCTGCAATTCGTAGAGAATCTTGATGTCGATCCGATCCAGTTTCATGGCCGTCTCCAAAGATCGCATGCCCACAGCACAAAATGCTGCCGTACCAACAACCTTGACACTACCACAGCCCGCGGGCCTGTCCATCCGAGCGGACACCGCTTTGAAACGCAGCGAGTTCCGATTTCGACCGAGCTGCCGAAATAAAATTCTGCTTCGGCTTCAACTGCGGCAGCGGCTGCCTGCGCAACGCGTTAGATTGGCGCTTCAAGGTAGAGAGACCATGCGCGCGCCGCTGCAGCAAATCGAGACATCTGGCAAACTGCCGCAATCCGCGGACGTGGTGGTGATCGGCGGCGGCATCGTCGGCGTGTTCGCGGCCTATTATCTGGCCAGGCGCGGCATGAAGGTCGCGCTTGTCGAAAAGGGACGCATCGGCGCCGAGCAATCCTCCAGGA
>NZ_RZOT01000449.1:0-5143 GCF_003999085.1 Mesorhizobium sp. M4A.F.Ca.ET.090.04.2.1 | reverse complement strand
GTGCGCATGCCCGAGAGCTTGAGCCACTTCGGCAAGGCTGGCGAAAACCGCCTGTTTTGGTCCGATGCTTGACATGCATTCTTCTCGATGGAACATTCAGCAGAATAATTGAATGTTATCTCGGGCGAGGCAGGGAGTGCAAGAGTCATGATCCTCCGTCAGTTCCTCCATTCCGATCCCGTCGCTGCATCCTACCTGTTCGGATGCGGAGGCAAGTCGGCAGCCGCCGTCGTCGATCCGGTAGGCGATATCGCGCCCTATCTTCGAGTTGCCGAGGCGACCGGCATGCGCATTCTCTATGTGGTCGATACGCACATCCACGCCGACCACATTTCCGCCGGGCGGACGCTCGCCGCAGCCTCCGGCGCGGAATACATGCTGTTCGAGGGCGCGGAAGCCGGTTTCCCATTTCGACGCGCCAAGGACGGCGAGGTAGTCGAGCTCGGCAACGTGACCATGACCGTCATGCACACGCCAGGGCACACGCCGGAGCACATCTCGCTCCTGGTCACGGACAGGACACGCGCGGCCGAGCCATGGTTCGTGCTGACGGGCCACACTCTCATGGTTGGCGATCTCGGACGAACCGAACTTGCAACCAGTGCCGAGGACGGCGCGCGGACGCTGTTTTCGAGCGTGCGCCGCCTCAAGCAACTGCCGGATCACGTCGAAGTGCTGCCCGGCGCCTACTCCGGCTCGGTCTGCGGGCGCTCGCTCAGCGGCAAGCCGACATCGACGATTGGCTTCGAGAAGCGCTTCAACAAGGCGTTCCGCATTGATGACGAGGACACTTTCGTCGCCACGATGATCGCGGACATACCGCCCCCGCCGCCGGAGGCGGCGCGCAACCGTGCCGCCAACGCGGGTCTCGCCGCCGCCGCGGCCTGAGCAATGAACGAGGGGGCATCAGTTTCGCCAGGCTCGACTGTCAGGCTTGGGCTCAAGGAAAACTGGCGGCAGTTTGCCCTGCTCATGCTGGTGAACGCCTTCGTCGGTGGCATGGTCGGGCTCGAACGAACAGTCGTGCCGCTCATCGGGTCGGAAGAGTTCGGCATCGCCTCGACGACACTCGTCGTCTCCTTCATCGTCAGCTTCGGCGTGGTCAAGGCGCTTGCCAATCTGGTCTCGGGCCAACTCGCGGACACCTGGGGACGCAAGCGCGTTCTCGTCCTCGGCTGGGTTGTCGGCTTGCCGGTTCCGTTCATGATCATCTGGGCCCCGAGCTGGGGATGGGTGATTGCGGCCAATGCGCTGCTCGGCATCAACCAGGGGCTCGCCTGGTCGATGACGGTCATCATGAAGGTCGATCTCGTCGGCCCGAAATCGCGCGGCCTCGCCGTCGGCCTCAATGAATTTGCCGGTTACCTGGCGGTCGGCGTGACGGCGTTTCTCACCGGCTATCTTGCCTCGCGGTACGGTCTGCGTCCCGTGCCCATCTATCTCGGCATAGGCTACGCCGTAATCGGCGCCGTGCTGTCGATCGTGCTCATCCGCGACACGCGCGACCACCTCCGGCTGGAGGCATCCGCTCACAGACAACAATCCGCGCCGATCAGCTTCCGGGAGGTATTTGCACTGACCTCGTTCAGGGACCGCAATCTGTTCGCGGCATCGCAAGCGGGCCTCATCAACAATCTCAATGACGGCATGAGTTGGGGTATTTTCCCATTGTTCTTCGCCTCCTTCGGGCTTGGCGTCGAGCGCATCGGCATCCTGAAGGCGATCTACCCCGCGACCTGGGGAATCCTGCAGATCGTCACCGGCCCCTTGAGCGATCGCTGGGGTCGCAAAGGCCTGATCGTCGCCGGAATGTGGGTTCAGGCCGGCGGCCTGTTTCTCACCGCGGCTACCAGCCGGTTCGAGTGGTGGCTCGTCGGCAGCCTTCTGCTCGGCCTTGGAACGGCAATGGTCTATCCAAGCCTGATCGCCGCGGTTTCCGACGCCTCGCATCCAAGCTGGCGCGCCCGCTCGCTCAGCGTTTATCGGTTCTGGCGCGACCTCGGCTACGCGATCGGCGCGCTCTCCGCGGGCCTCATCGCCGATCGCTTCGGGCTCTCATGGGCGATCACGTCGATCGCCGCTTTGACGTTTCTCTCCGGCGCGATTGTTGCCATCGCAATGCAGCAGACCGCCAAGGGTTAGCTGGCCTGAATGATCTTTTTCACCTGTTGCCGGTCTTCCGGCGACCACTGCTCGGGTTCTCCTGATGAGCGATGGCGGCGTGAAGCTCGATGTGTTTCCAGAGTTCAGTCTCAGCCGTGAACGATCCTGGACAGGCATCCATTCCAGGGTAGTCCTTGCACCGATATGAATAGGCCATATCTACGCCTCCCTGGTTTGCCGGGTCAGCAGGCGAGGAAGTGGCGCGCTTGTCGATTCACAGTTTTCGAATGCCAGGGCGCCTCTAGCCGAAGTTCGGCTAGCGTGTTCTCCTATTCAGCTGGCGACATAGGGCGACGGCTGTTCAACTCGGCAAGCGACTGGCTGGTGACAACGATTGCACCTTGAATAGCGAGCGGTGCCATGATGCCGGCGACAGCTGCGTCAGGCCAGCCGGAGCCGGTTCCAAAGACACCAGCGGCGGCAGCCAGGACAGCGAGGTTGCCGAGTACGTCGTTGCAAGTGCAAATCCACGCAGAGCGCATATTCGCATCGCCGCTCCTGTAGGCCCATAGAAGACCAAATGAAGCAGCGTTCGAAAGCAAGGCAGCAAAGCCGACTGCGCCAATCGTGAAGGCCCCTGGCAGCGTGCCGTGAACCGTGTTCCAAACCGCTATCCCTATGACCCAGGCTGCGAACAGTCCCATGGTTGCGCCTTTGACCAGCGCTGCGAGGGCGCGATAGCGAAGCGCCATGCCAACCACAAAGAGACTGATCGCGTAGTTGCCGGCGTCGCCAAGGAAATCGAGCGCATCGGCCTGTAGCGAGGCAGAGCCAGCCGCAACGCCAGCGCCGATCTCGACCGCAAACATTGCTGAGTTGATACCCAGCACCGCCCAGAGAACACGCCTGTATGATGCGTCTTCATCCGTAGCCGGGTGATTGTCGTGATCGGCTCCGCAGCATTGAGCGCCCATCACCATCTCCCATGCTTTTCCTCTAGGCATATAGGTGGTCGGCCGATATGTGAAAGCTTAACAGCCCTTGGTGCCCGCGCCAGCTTTCAGGGTTTGGCGGCAAGGATCGACACGCTTTTGACTCCGAACTTGCGGCTAGCCCCCTTCGCGTTCTGCGAAATGAACTCGTAGGCCGGATTGTCCTCGCGCTTGACCACGCGAAGGCCGGCGTGTTCGATCTTCGTGCAATAGTCGTCCTGCTGCGCGGCACCGCCGATGCACGCGGCCCACAGCGTCGAGTTGCACACGATATTTTCCGGCAGTTGCACCTCGGTGACGATGTCGGAGATGGCGAGACGGCCGCCGGCGCGCAACAGTCGAGCTGTTTCCTGAAAGACAGCCTGCTTGTCGGTTGCAAGATTGATCACCCCGTTGCTGATGACCACGTCGGCAATCCCTGCGGGCAGTTCAACGTCCTCGATATAACCCTTCATGTAAGTGATGTTATCGAAGCTGTGACTGTCGCGCAGGCGGGATGCTTTCGCGAGCTGTTCGTCGGTCATATCCACGCCGATCACTTTCCCCGTCGCGCCGACCCGCAACGCCGCGATGAAGGTATCCATACCGGAGCCGCTGCCGAGATCGATCACAGTTTCTCCCGGCTTCACGTCGGCGAGATGAAAAAAGTAACCGACACCAGCGAACGATTCGATCGCCTCTGCCGGTATCCGATCGAGGTCTTCAGTGCTGTAGCCCAACCGCTCCGCCAGCGATCGACCCATCTCGAAATGAAACTCGCCTTTCGGGTTCGTGGCGACGTCGCGGTACATGGCCTTGACTTTTGACTCCAGGTCCTTCGGATCGAAGGGCACGCTCGCTGCGCTGGTCATTTCCTCCTCCCTGTACCCCTCCTTTCGACAGGATACTGCATGACGAGAATTCAGTGAATGACCCAAGCGCAAAGCAAGCGCGCCAGCGTTAGCGCTCCGCCATGGCGACCGCAACTTCTGTACCGGAAAGGAAAGCTGGTGCGGCGACAGAACCGATTGTCCAGCTAGGCCGAACAGGTCGGCGATTATGCCGGCCGACAGGGCGCCGATCGCGTAACCGTCCGCCATGACATAGGTGGTCGGCCGACGGATGAAAGCAACTCAACCCTTGGTGTCCGCGCCCGCCTTCACCGATGCCACCAGCTGGATCGCCGGGCGCTCGCCCGGCGCATTGGTCCTGGCGACGACGACGCGGTCGCGGCCTTCGGCCTTGGCATCGTATTGCGCGTGGTCGGCCGCGTTGGTGAGCTCGGCCCAGCCCGCGCCATGCTCGGGATAGGCGGCGACGCCGAATGAGGCCGTCACGGTGCCGAGCGTGCGGCCGCGATGCGCCAGATGCAGCTGCTTGATCGCCTGGCGCAGCGCCTCGGCGCGCTGGGCGCCCTCTTCGAGCGATGCTCCCGGCATGACCAGCGCGAATTCCTCACCGCCATAGCGCGACACGACATCGCTGTCGCGGGCATGCTCGATGAGCGTTGCGGCGACCTGCTTCAGCACGAGGTCGCCGGCTTCGTGGCCGAACGTGTCGTTGAACTGCTTGAAGTGGTCGACGTCGAGCATGATGATCGCCAGCGGCTGGCTCGAGCGCTCCATGCGCCTGAGTTCGCGGCTGCTGGTTTCCTCCAGATAGCGCCGGTTGAACAGGCCGGTGTTCGGATCGCGGATCGATTGCTGCCTGAGCGTCTCGCGCAGGCGCAGATTGGCCAGCGCCAGCGCCAGCGTGTCGACGACGCCGCGCAGGATCTGCTGCCGCTCGGCCAGCCATTGCGGCTTTTCGGCTGCGTTCGGCTCGCACAGATGCAGGATGCCCAGCGTCTCGCCTTGCGCCGCCAGCGGCATGCAGACATAGCCCTTCTTGCCGTTCTCGGTGATGTGGGCGCAGCGCGGCGTCAGCATGCCCGGGCCGGCGACATGCTCCTGGCCACGCCGCAGCGCCCAGCAGTCCTCCGGCGCGAACTGGTTGACGCTCGAGCGGACGTCGCCCCAATGCGCCATCTCCTCCACCAGGTTGCGCGAGGCGCTGGTCAGGTGCACGCT
>NZ_RZOT01000448.1:0-5149 GCF_003999085.1 Mesorhizobium sp. M4A.F.Ca.ET.090.04.2.1 | reverse complement strand
GTGGCGAATCCGGGTTCCGGTCAGCGCCAGATACATGCCGAAACTGCCGCCGAGGTCCGGCAGTAGGTGGCTCGCACCGACATCGGGGAAGAAGCCGATGCCGACCTCCGGCATGGCGAACTGGGCGTTCTCGGTCAGCACGCGCTGCGAGCCGTGGAAGGAAATGCCGACGCCGCCACCCATGACGATGCCGTCGATCAGCGCGACATAGGGCTTCCTGAAGGCGTTGATGCGGGCGTTGAGCCGGTATTCGTCGGCAAAGAAGTCGACCGGCGGCCGCCCGGCACGGCCGGCCTCATAGATGTGCAGAATGTCGCCGCCGGCGGAGAACGCCCTGCCCTCGGCCTTGACGATCACGACATCGACGCCGTCATCGCGCTCCCAGGCTTCGAGCGCCTTGCCAAGCGCCTTGACCATGGCGTGCGTGACAGCGTTGAGCGCCTGCGGCCGCGTCAGCGTAACGACGCCGGCCCTGCCCAACCGCTCGAAGCGAATTTCGTCGCCTCCGCCAAAATCCATCGTAAGAGAATCCTCCCCCGCGCCTGCGGGATTTGAAGTGCTAAGCGGCGACTGGGCGAACGTCAATTGTCGGGCGCGGGCAGAGATGACTGCGCTCGTTCGAATTGCCACAGGCTGCCTACCACACGAAGGGGATCAACGCCTTGGTTCGCCTGGCATAAGCAGGAAATTCATTGGGGAACTGCACCGCAAGGAGCCGGTCTTCGGCGCCGACGCGCCAGAGAAAAAGCGAGCCCAACAGGATAAGCAGGAAGATAAAACCGCCGCCCACCACGATCGCTGATCCGATACCTGCGACCATGCCGCCTGTGTACATGGGATGACGCACGTAGCGGTACGGGCCGGAAGTCACAAGTTCATGGTCCTGCTTGGCCGAGACGGTCTGGCTCCAGTTGCGGCCAAGGCTTTGTCGCGCCCATACCAGGAATGCCATGCCAGCAAGGGTGACGACGACACCAATGCCGGCTAAAGCCGGGCCCACGGGCGCGAAGTTGACGAATGCGAACGCCCGCAGATGCGGAAGCAGGAAGGCCACTATCACAGCGAACAGCAAGGCGAAGCTTTGCAGCAAATGCGGCCGTGTATCGCGCTTCACACCCGCCGCTTGAATGGTGAGATAGACGATCAGCAGGATCCAGGCGGCATAGATGAGCCAGATGAAGATCATTGCTCGCTCCTTCGATTGGCCATGCCGGTCCAGCGTGGCGCACGGATGCCCCATGCCGGCGGCCATGCGGCGCAAAGCAACCGACTTGGCCGCTGTTGGCGCCCGGTGCTAGAAGATGGCCACGTTGAACTGGATGGCAAGACATGACCGGGCCTTCTCGTCTCATGGCTGCAACGATCTGCCTGATCGCTCTTTGCCTCATGTCTGGTGCTGCTCTGGCCGCGACGGAAGCGCTCTACCAGTCGCAGACGATCGTCACCGGCACCGGCGAGGTCAACCGGAAGATCGGCTTCAGGGATTGCCTGGACAAAGTGCTTGTGAGGGTCTCGGGCGATCAGCGGCTGCCGGGCAAACCGGAGATGGCGGCGCTGCGCGACAAGGCAGGCGATTTCGTCGAATCCTTCCGCTACCACGACCGGCTGGAAGGCATCCCCGTGCATGACGAGCAAGGCACGCATGACCGGCCGCACGACCTCACCTGCCTCTACAAGCCCGCTGTGATCGACAAGGTGCTGGCCCAGCTTGGCAGCAAGCCTTGGCTCGGCGAGCGACCGACGGTCGCGGTTTTCCTGATGGCCGAGCAAGGCACGCGGCATTTCGCGCTGAGCGCCGATGACGAGCGCGGCGAGGCGATGCGCGAATCCTTCATCAACGCCACGGGGCCGCTGCTGATGCGCATCGCCTTCCCGCCGGGGTCGATGATTTCCGGGATGGACGAGAAGGCGCTGCACACCACCGACATGGCCACGCTCGACGAGCTGGCGAGGAAGGCCGGCGCCGACCAGGCGCTCGCCGGCAGCATCGTATGGAGCGACAAGGACCTGGGCTGGATCGCCGACTGGCGGCTGGCCGATGGCGGCAAGACCTATCGCTGGCAGGTGCGCGGCGTCAGCTTCGACGAGGCGTTCCGTGTCGCCATGCGGGGCGCGGCGCAAGTGCTGTCGGGCAATGGGCAGCCCTGAGAGGTCGGCGCTGCCCCCTTCTCCCCGTCAACGGGGACAAGGAAGGCTGGCACAATCGTGTCGCATTGGTCTGTCGGGAGACCGCGTGTTAAAACCGGTCAAACGAGAGTTGACGCGATGAACAAATTCACCCCCGCAAAGCCTGCCGGCGCGCGCAGCGTCGACGAGATCACCGGCAGCCGGCGGCTGAGGCGCATGCGCAAGGCCGACTGGTCGCGGCGCCTGGTGCAGGAGAACCGTCTTTCGGTCGACGACCTTATCTGGCCGATCTTCGTCGTCGACGGCAAGGATGTGCGCGAGCCGATCGCCGCAATGCCCGGCGTGTTCCGCCTGTCGCTCGACCTCGCGGTCAAGGAGGCCGAGCGTGCGGCCAAGCTCGGCATTCCGGCGATCGCCACTTTTCCCAATGTCGAGCTTTCGCTGCGCGACCAGACCGGCTCGCACATCCTCGACCCGGAAAACATCATCAACCGCGCCACCCGCGCCATCAAGCATGCGGCGCCGGAGATCGGCATCATCACCGACGCCGCGCTCGATCCGTTCACCAGCCATGGCCATGACGGCATCCTGCGCGACGGCATTATCGTCAATGACGAGACGGTTGCGCAGGTGGCGGCGGCAGCCGTCATCCAGGCCGCGGCCGGCGCCGACATCATCGCGCCGTCGGACATGATGGACGGCCGCATCGGCGCCATCCGCGACGCGCTCGACGCCAACGGTTTTCAGGACGTGGCGATCATGTCCTACGCGACGAAGTTCGCCTCCGCCTTCTACGGCCCGTATCGCGAGGCGGTGGGCACGGCCGGCCTGCTCAAGGGTGACAAGAAGACCTACTATCTCGACCACGCCAATTCCGACGAGGCGCTGCGCGAGGCCGAGCAGGACCTCGCCGAAGGGGCCGACATGCTGATGGTGAAGCCCGGCCTGCCCTATCTCGACATCATCCGCCGGCTGAAGGACGAACTGCAAATGCCGACCTTCGCCTACCAGGTGTCGGGCGAATATTCGATGATCAAGGCGGCCGCCGCCAATGGCTGGATCGACGGCGAGAAGGCGATGCTGGAATCGCTGCTTGCGCTGAAACGCGCCGGCTGCGACGGAATCCTCACCTATTTCGCGCCAGAAGTGGCGGCGATGCTGAAGGGATAGCCGACATTGCTGCGGGGGCTGGGCAAGCATCTCAAATCATTGTTCGTTGCCACCCCACGCGGCGATACTACTACGCCGGGCTATCACGCCTACGTCACGCTCCATGACTGGATTGTGCCGAGTTCCAAGCTGTCCAGTGCTATCGGGCCGCTTTCGGGAAAGCATCAATCCGCGCTCGACACCGCATGGGCCGAACTGGAGAACGGCCTGGCGGGCTGGAGGACGAAACATCTCATTCAGGCGGCTGATCTCGCCGCGGAAATCCGCAACGGCCCGTCGGCGCCCGACCTCGCCAATACCGTTGTTTCCATTCTCGTCGATCACTCCGGATCGATGCGCGGCCAAAAAATGCTCTACGCCGCCGCTTCCGTCGACATTGCACAGGAGTTCCTGAGGACGCTAGGCATCAAGGTCGAGCTCCTGGGCTTCACCACGCGCGCCTGGCGCGGTGGGTACTCACGGCAGACCTGGGATGCAGATGGCCGGCCCAAAAATCCGGGCAGGCTGAACGACCTGCTTCATATCGTTTATCGGGAGGCCGACGATATGCGTCAGGGCAGTATCGGTCATGCTCTCAAGGTGATGTTGCGGCCGGACCTGCTCAAGGAAAATATCGACGGCGAGGCCATCGAATGGGCAGCCGACCGGCTGCGGAAACGTCCCGAGCGCCGGAAAATACTGCTCGTCGTGTCGGACGGGGCGCCGGTCGACGATTCCACGCTTCACGCAAATGGCCCTCGCTATCTCCAAGACCATCTCTTTCAAGTGGCGGTGCAACTGGAGACAGCCGGAGACGTTGAGTTGCTGGCGGTTGGTTTTGGTTCCTATGTCGACAACTCCTATCGAGTGTCAACGAATTGCGAGGCACCCGATGAGCTCGGCAGAACCATGTTGATGGCATTGCAGCGCCAGCTTGTCGCCGGTGGAACGATGTCTGCCGGTGACACGGCGGACGAGGTTGGTAGTTCGCCGTCGCCGAACTGATCATTCTCCTGAACTTGCCGGGGCGCGATCCGCATCCATCCGCGCACCAGATACCGCTTGCAATACGCAATCAGTTAGACTAACCACTAACTGCTTGCAAAATACAACTGGTTATGAAGGAGGTAGCATGTCCAAGCTTCGCGTCAGTGCATTCACCCTGTCGCTTGACGGCTTCGGCGCCGGTCCGGATCAGGATCTCGCCAACCCGCTCGGTATCGGCGGCGAGAACCTGCACAAATGGATGATCGGCACCCGCTTTTTTCGCAAGATTGTGATGGGCAAGGACGGCGGTACCACCGGCACGGACGACGCGTTCGCCACGCGCAGCTTCGAGAATGTCGGCGCCTGGATCCTCGGCCGCAACATGTTCGGCCCGATCCGCGGCGAATGGCCGGACGAGACCTGGAAGGGCTGGTGGGGCGACAACCCCCCCTATCACGTGCCGACCTTCGTGCTGACGCATCACAAGCGGGCGCCGATCGCCATGGAAGGCGGCACGACCTTTTACTTCGTCACCGACGGCATCCACTCGGCGCTGGAGCAAGCCAGGGAGGCGGCTGGCGGCAAGGATGTGCGGGTCGGCGGCGGCGTTTCGACCATCCGACAATATCTGCACGAGAAGCTCATAGACGAGATGCACCTAGCGGTATCGCCGGTGCTGCTCGGCAAGGGCGAGCATCTTTTCGCCGGCCTGGACATGCCCGGCCTTGGCTATCGCTGCACCGAGCAGGTGGCAACGCCCCTCGCCACGCATGTGGTGATTGAGCGGGCGTGATTACAGCTCTTTCTCCCCGTTCACGGGGAGAAATGCCCGGCAGGGCAATGAGGGGCCGCGCTGCCGGTTGAAGATTGGCGACAAGCCGCTGAC
>NZ_RZOT01000447.1:0-5161 GCF_003999085.1 Mesorhizobium sp. M4A.F.Ca.ET.090.04.2.1 | reverse complement strand
CGCATGGACCGGGGAAATCTCCCCGGACGAAGCGAAGCAATTGCTAGAGGCTATTACCGCCTCGAAAAATATCGTTGAAGACGCCGACTTGCTCCGTCGAGTGGAACGACTCGAAGTGACCAAGCGAGGCTAAACATGCGTCCCGCTGCCCGTCTCGCCCTGGCTAAACGTCTCGACAAGATCGCTCCCGGCCGAGACGGTCGCATCATGCGCGACGGGCAATTATCCCGCGACGCACAAGCCTTGCTTGACGCGGTAAATATCACGCTCGCAATGCACTCAACGCCGGCTGATAAATACGCCTACAGCCTGACAAATGAAGGCGCTGCATTGGCCGCCCAATTGTTCCAAGCAACCACACCCGCCGAAAGCGTTGATGTAATTATCCCGACGGATGAACCGATAATCGCACAGGCCAAATACCGGGATTGGGCCGGTTGATTTCCAGCCACAGCGCGTGAGCAGCGGTTGTCCGAATAGACGCCAGAGCAGACGATCGGCGACAAATCCCCAACGAATTCAAAGGCCCACGATCCCCATCGACCCAGACGGGAAGGGCAGGGGTATAGGCGGGGGTAAATTTGATTTCCGCTGGTCAATTCCTTGGCTGCTTGGTGGATTTCCAGCCCTACAGGTCCGCCTCGGTCGCAGCGCTACGGGGCGCCTATTCACCCTTCGTTCACTATATTAGCGCAAGCTGATAAACGGACATGGAGGGTACAGCGTACATGCCTAAAGCCCTAGCGCCGATACACCCCTCAGCGCTGGGGCTTTTTAACCTCCAGAGGTAACGCTACGGGCCTGTGGCCCTTCCCCTACGGGTGGGGTGGGTAGTGCTTCAATGGTTGGCCTTGCCGGGATGTCCTGCCGCTGCCATTTGCTTGTTGAACGCTGCGGCCTCTTGCTCCGTTTCGAATGGACGGGCGGTAGCCGTTCCATCGGGAGCGATGACTACAGCCATGTATGGCAGGCCGTTCGATGGTGGGTGATAGACGGCATAGATCGTGCTGCGCTTCATTCCCTCATGCTACCGGGGCTCAAAGACTTCGCCTAGCCTTGCGTTGAATTCAAAAGCCGATCTCGGTGAGCGACGTGCAGAAGTTGCATCTGCTCGAACAGCTTCAAAAGCTCTTCGGCTAGGTCTGTCCTAAAGCCCTTGTGATGGAAGTCGGCAACAATCTCGCGCTGGCGCGCAATGTGTCGCTCGCCCAAAAGCACATGCTGCTCCAGCATCGCCAGAACGGTTTCCCTCATCGCTAAGCGATATCAGATTTCTCGCGCTTCTTATAGGGACCGCACTTGCCTGGCTTCGGCGACAACAGGGCCGCCGGCTTTTCACCTTTAGGGACGGCGGACGTTTCAAACATGGTCCGTACTGGTTTCTGCAACAGGGCTTCAGACAACTCGAGCACGCTGTAGCACGTCGCCATCCGTGTGGCGGAGCGCCCTATTGAACGCTCTGTCGCGGCAACGATCCGGAGAGCCTTGAGATATAGCTTTCGGGTTCCGAACAACGTGGCGGCCATCGCCTGCACCCCTGCATTCATGGCGCTTTGGTCACCGGCCTAAAGTAGGAGCCAAATTTTTCAAATTCAAATTGAGACCTCTTGAGCGGGGCTGCGATGCGCCGGACGCGCAATGTCGAACACTCATCAGTTGAATGTGCGCAGGAAGTCCAGATGCATTTCAAGTTCGCGTTGCACCGCCTCGAAGTCTTGCAAGAGCCCTCGGGCCACTTCGGTCCGGTGGCCGTCGAGCGTCATCTCGTCGATGAGTTTGCGCTGGCGAGCAATGCATGCCCTGCCTTCGCGAACGTGGCGTTCTCCCTTTTCCACCTTGGTCTCGGTGCTCATGCTGAGACAAAGACAGCTGATGGCCTTAGGTTCCGCCGCCCCAACGGAACATTTGCTCGCTCCTAGAGTTGGTCGGCATGGACACTTGGACTTCCCTCGATATCAGCGCGGCAGCCCTGAAACGGGCGCAAAAGCTTCGCGAGGAAAATGACCATGTCCGGAAGCAGGCGGCGGCGGAATTGGCCAGGGCTCGCGAACTGATTGCCGATATTGCCGAGCTTCTGGGTGCTCGCGGCCTGAGGCGCCGTTGAACCGTGGGGATGTCACCGGGAAGCGTGGCGTTCATCCACTGGAACGGACAAGGCCGCTGAACTTAGGTCAGCTCGATCAAATGCCTGATGAGGTCATCGGGCATAACAGGCTTCACAAGACGCTGAACGCCCGAAAATTCGCTTGGGACAATGGTCCGGTCATACCCGGTGACGAATATGAACGGGATACCGTGCGCCTGCAATTCGACCGCGACGGCGAAAGTCGCGGCAGCACCAAGCTTTATGTCAACCGTGGCGCATTCCACGTCCTCGCTGGCGATTTTCTTCGATGCATCTTCAGGATTAGCCACCGGGCCAATGACCCTGCCGCCAGCTTCCCTGATCGCCTCTTCGAGTTCCGCTGCGATCAGATACTCGTCCTCTACGACAAGGACTCGGCGTCCCTGCAGGGGCGCTGCGGGCTGGCCCGTCGCGGGGAGGACGTGGCGAAGAGCCTTCTGGGGACCCAAGAGCGGCGCTGAGCAGCAAACATTCAAACAGACGCCGGCTCGAATAGGCCAGCGGCAAATTGCAACGAATTCAACGATTAACTAAGTCGCCTATGCAACGGGTGCGGGGCGGGGTAATTGCAGGGGTAGATTAGATCGCGCTTGACACAGCTTGCCACCCGCGTTCCGGTTCAATGTTTGATGGACGCCAAAAGCTCCGACATCGCTTTGAATCCGTTGATCGCATCTACCTCCAGCAACTTCAAAGGGCGGAGCGGGTTTGATTCCTGCTCTTGATCACAGGGAAGCGTACCCCAAAATCCACCTCTGTATATGCTGTCCATTTCATCAAGAACGGCCTTTTCATAGTCACTCTTGGAGAGCACAGGCGGCGCGTTTGAGTTGCCCTTTGCAATGCTTTGTGCTTGCGCCGCGTCCACGTACGTTCCTGACACCCTTTTGCCGGGCAGGATTGTCAACTTGAGTATCACGCCCGTCGACGCGTAGGTGTTTGAGGCTAAATCCGCAAGCTTGGACCACCCAGGCAGGAACAGCTTGTTGTCTCGCACACAAAAGTCTCGATAGACCAACGCGGTGTCGTTTATCGACAAATCGTCAAGGGTGGTTGTCCCCACTGCTTTTTTCATAGTGTCGCTGTCTGTATCGACTAAGAATTGTGCGTTGGCTTGAACGGACGACAGCGCAGCGATCCAAACGGCGAAACCACCAGACACCCACTTCATCATTTGGAATCGTCCAGTTGGATAGCTTGAATCGATGGGACTAGGCCGACCATAGCGGATCCATATTTGTCAAACCCGACCACGTATTGCCCGCAATCTTTCAGCTGATAGGCAGCGTCAACCGTAGCCGCAGCCTGCTTTGGATCGGCCATCACAACAGTAACGGGAGCTGCGCCCGCCTTCTTGAAGAAGGTTTTTCCAATCGGTCCGTCGTCTCGCACCGCTTCGGCGACAATCTGAACGTCCCATTTGAGCGCATTGTTGCAGCTTGCCACAAGCGGGTTTTCATTTGACGATGGGCTATCGGCGCATTTGTTTTTCGTGAAAAGCAACTTCTTTCGATCCAGCGAAAAAGAATCGCCAGTGCACGGCTTGAAGGTGACAACGTCACCCGCCCAGGCAACCACAAATCCGATGACGCCACTTTCGCCCTTCACTTCGTAAGGTCCGGCGCTTTTAACGAGAGCAACCGCAACGTTCCAGTCGTCGGTCTTATCTTGCCCGTATACCGGACAGATGCCGAGGGCCAATACCCCGCTAACTTGTACAAATCTTCTCAGCATCGATGTCCCTCCTGACCTTATCAGCCGTGTAAGTGATACGCCCGTCTTTGTTGACCACGAACAGCGTTCCGTGATTGCACGGATCGACCTCGCTTCGACACATAAGAAACATTTGGTCAGGCAGCCCAATAATTTGGCGCAATCGCCTTCCATCGCGGCATGCCCGGTAGAGGTCGGCCACCACCTTCTCATCATTACCCGAACTACCCAGCGTCGGAATGCTTTGCGATTTGGACCCTTTCCAAACGTTGTGGGCCATATCTTCAGCAGCATCCACGGCCGCACCCTTGATGACGAATAGGAGACACACGAACAGCAAGGCCGATACGAAAGCGATGATCGCTGCAATCGTCTTATTGCGCTTGTCGTTCTGGTCTTTGGCATACAATTCGAAAAGGAAGGCAGCTAAAGTCAGAACCGCAAGCAAAAAGAAAAGAGCCAACACATAGAACGCCTGCAATGGCACGAAAGCGTAAACCAACACGGTTGTGAAGCTGATATCAATTTGGGTGGCGTCGATCCCGAATTCACCCAAATACGAGGTCAAATAGGCCCAGCCGCTAAAATAGACCAACGCTACCGGAATTGCGGCAATGACAGCATCAACAAGTGCTGCGCGAACCCCGCCCACTGTCCCACCTCCCGCTTAATCGAAGCCCTGTTTGGAGATTAGACGACATCTGCCGGAGCATTCAATATAACGCTCGCGTTGTCAGCGATAAGGTTGATAGAGCGTCATTCCCCAAATCGTCTGGTCCCGGTAGGCAGCTCGCGCACTGTTGATTGCAGATTCAAGCTTTGACCAACGATCATCATCAGCCACGGCTGCGAAAATCGGGTCGCTCAAATCACTTCCCGCAGGCAGCGACTTTCGTAAGCTAAGACCGTCTTTTATTGCGTTGGTCACGCATGCCGCCGCCCCGGTGAGATTGTCGCTGTTTAGCTCGATGCATCGGTCTTTGAGCGGGGACGCTTCGAGCGGGTAGATGGTCGAGAAAGCATCTAACGTTCTAACCGCCACGTCTGCATCGGGAAGACATTTGGCAATCTCGGTGAAAGCCTTAGACGTTTTCTGACACGCTTCTAGTGCGCGAGGGTCTGCCTGCCCCGCAACGGCCGACGTAGCGATTATCGCTGCTAACGCTGACAGAATGGTTCGCACAATGTTGCCCCTACCGATTTCCCGGAAGGCAGCTTGTCACGACTAGGACCGAATTCGCAAGCGATGGATGGTGCCGCCTGAGGGACTCGAACCCCCGACCAATAGTTTACAAAACTACTGCTCTACCATCTGAGCTAAGG
>NZ_RZOT01000446.1:0-5186 GCF_003999085.1 Mesorhizobium sp. M4A.F.Ca.ET.090.04.2.1 | reverse complement strand
GAGCCCATCTGCCAGAACAGCCAGGAGAAGGTTTCGGCCCGTGCCGCCGGATCCTTCGGTAAGAATGCGCCAAACTTTTCCGCCAGATAGGTCAGGATCGAGCCGGATTCGAAGACACGGATCGGCTTCTCGCCGCTGCGGTCCATCAGCGCCGGGATCTTGGAGTTGGGATTGACCTCGACGAAGCCGCTGGCGAACTGGTCGCCTTCGTTGATCCGGATCAGCCAGGCGTCGTACTCGGCACCCTTGTGGCCAAGCGCCAGAAGCTCCTCCAGCATGATCGTCACCTTCTGGCCGTTGGGCGTGGCCAGCGAATAGAGCTGCAGAGGGTGCTTGCCGACCGGCAGTTCCTTGTCATGCGTCGGGCCGGCGATTGGCCGGTTGATGCTGGCGAAAGTGCCGCCATTCGGCTTGTTCCAGGTCCAGACTTTCGGCGGGGTGTATTGGTTCATGGGGGAGCCTTGAGGGTTTGGCGGGGGCGCGGGTTGATCGGTCGGTTCGAGCTAAACTTAGGTGCGACCGGGCGCGCGTCAAATAGGGAAGTCCAAAATTTGTTGAACTATTATCTGGGCCAGCGCTGCTGAGCTCTTCCCTCGCAAGGGAAGAGGGAAAGGCAACCCTTGCGCCTCACCCCATCCGCCATACCTATAGAAGAAACCGCCCCCCAGGATGAACCGATGACCCTCGAACAAATCTCGCGCTCCGTCGTGGCCGTCCGCGCCACGGTTCCGGACGATGCCTTCACCGCCAACACGCTGGGCACGCGCCGCGAGGGCAGCGGCGTCGTCATCCGCGACGATGGGCTGGTGCTGACCATCGGCTATCTCATCACTGAGGCCGAGGAGGTCTGGCTGACCGACCAGGACGGCCGCGTCGTGCCCGCGCATGCGCTAGCCTACGACCAGGAATCGGGTTTCGGCCTGGTGCAGGCGCTGTCGCCGCTCGGCCTGCCTGCGGTGGCGTTGGGCGATGCCCACAAGGCCAGCGTTGGCGATGCCGTGTCGCTGGTCGACGGCATCGGCCAGAGCGTGCGCGCCCATATCGTCACCAAGCAGGAATTCGCCGGCTATTGGGAATACCTGCTCGACGAGGCGATCTTCATCGCGCCGGCTCATCCTTCCTGGGGCGGGGCGGCGCTGTTCGACAAGGTCGGCAACCTGCTCGGGGTCGGGTCGCTGCGCCTGCAGATGAGCCGTGCCGGCGAGGTTGCCGACATCAACATGATCGTGCCGATAAACCTTCTGCCGCCGATCCTCGACGATCTCCTGACCCGCGGCCAGGTGGCGAAACCGCCGCGCCCGTGGCTTGGCGCCTTCTCGGCTGAGTCGAATGGCGTGGTGGTGGTGATGAGCGTCACCGAAGGCGGCCCCGCCGCCGAGGCCGGCCTGCGCCAGGGCGACATCATCTCCGATGTCAGGGACGGCGAGGTCGACGGGCTGGCAGACTTCTACCGCAAGCTCTGGCAGAACCCGGCCGGCTCCGAAATCCCGCTCAGGGTGGTGCGCGACGGCCGCGAAACCTGGCTCCGCGTGAAATCCGCCGACCGCAACAGCTTTCTCAGGAAGCCGCATCTGCAGTGAGGTTGAAGCTGCCGATCTCCTCCAGAAGGGGGGAGATCGGCAGTTTCGGCGCTGCGCAACGAGGATCCGTCTGATGCCGCCCGTGAAAGTCGATCCCGGCAAGGTGCATGAATTCGCCGATCCCGAGCGCTTCCGTGCCTGGCTCGCCCGTCACCACGCCAGCGAGACCGAGGTCTGGATCAAGATACACAAGGTCGGTTCCGGCCTGCCCTCGATCACGCCGAAGCAGGCCATCGACGTCGTGCTGTGCTTCGGCTGGATCGACGCGGTGCGCAAGAGCCTGGACGACAAGAGCTACCTGCAGCGCTATACGCCGCGCGGCAAAAAGAGCACCTGGAGCAGGATCAACGTCGACAATGTCGCCCGCCTGGTCGAGGAGGGCCGCATGACCGAACATGGGCTAAGGCAAGTCGAGGCGGCCAAGGCCGACGGCCGCTGGGCGCGCGCCTATTCGGCCAAGGAAATGACCATCCCGCCGGATCTGCAGGCCGCCATCGACGCCGAGCCGAAGGCGAAGGCGATGCTGGCTGGGCTCAGCGCCCAGAACCGCTTCGCGCTCACCTTCCGGACCCACAACATGAAGACCGAGGCCGGCCGCCGGAAGAAAATCGCCGACCTCGTCGAGATGCTGAAGCGCGGCGAGACGATCCATCCGCAAAAGCGGGCTTAGAGCGCGTCACGCCAAAGTGGAGGTCGGCACGAAGGCAGAGCATGGAATTGCCGGATCCTGGAGCGCAGGCTTGGATGCGTACTATAAGGAAGGTCGTCTCGAGCGATTTCAGGTTAGGCCATGAACCAGGACATCCGGCTTTTTGGCGCAATTGCGGTTCGCCCCGCCGTCCTTTCTCTCATATCCCGGTTCGAAACGGCCACAGGATTCAACGTTGCAGTCAAGTGGGAACTCAATCCGACGGTAAAGAAGCAGATTGAGGCGGGGGAGCCTTTTGACCTCGTCATCACCAATCCGCACCTGGTTGAGGATCTGATCGCCCTGGGAAAGGTCAGGGCGGGAAGCCAGGTCGCGTTTGGCCGGATAGCAATGGGGGTGGCGGCCAAGGCAGGCAGTCGAGCGCTCGATATTGGGTCCGTGCAAGCATTCGGACATGCGTTGAAGAGCGCCAGATCAATCGCTTACGCCAGTGACGGGACCAGCGGTGGCTACTTCTCCGGTCTGCTGGAACGCTTGGGAATATCCGATGAGGTGAAGCCCAAGTTGGTGGCCATACCAGGAGGGCAGACAGCGCCGGCCGTAGGCCGAGGGGAAGCCGAGCTGGGGGTGGTGCCTGTGACTTCGATTCTCGCCGCCGCTCCCGAGGTCATGCTTGTCGGGCGGTTTCCGGCAGAACTCCAAAGTTACATTGATTTCGCCATCGGCATCAGCGCCCATTCAACGGACGCAGAAGCTGCCAGGCAACTGTCGGAATTTCTGATGTCGCCAGCCGTCGATGGCATCCTGGCGGCAAAGGGCGTCGAGCGACACTAAAGCGTGCCTGATAAGTATCAATCGGATCATCGCATCATCTGATGAGTGCCTTTCTTGGCCAGGCTGCTGCTGAGGCCGGCAGCAGCCCGTGTCGAGCGAACCAACGAAAACGCCGCCCGGTGAGGGGCGGCGTTTCCGGGGGAGGGATGATCCCGAGGGGAGCGGGATCATCCGGCATGAAGAAACCATCCCGATGGGAGGGGTCGGGACTTAGGCCGCCTTCTTGGCGACGTGCTTCTTCACGTGATGCTTCTTGACGTGATGCTTGCGGTGCTTCTTCAGGTGATGCTTGCGGGCGTGATGCTTGTGGTGCTTCTTGTGCTTCTTGTGATGAGCGACCTTGGCTGCGGGCTTCGCCGTCGCGGTGGCCGCGGCCGGAGCAGCGGTCGTGGTGGTTGCGGCAGCCGTGGTCGCAGCGGCGCTGGCTTCGGTGGTGCCGAGTGCCGGCACCGCGAAAGCGAGCGCGACGGCCAGGCCGAGAACGGAGAGGAGGGTCTTTTTCAAAATCGGCATTTCCTTTTTCGAAGATCGATATCGGGTTGTCGCTGGCCGCACTCGGCTGCTTCGGGAACGGGTTATGCCACCCGGTCTTTTCGCGAGTTTTTCCCGACTGTTGAATCTTGTTTCTGGATTGTGTCTGGCGGGGAGGGCCGTTGCTGGCTGCGGTGTTCCGGGCCGCCCAAAGGGAACTGGCGGGTCCATTCCTGTGCCGCATCGTGCAACGAAAGGATTCTATTCCAGCAAATCGACTGGGCGCGGCAGAGGGAATGTCGCATTCTGATTGCGAAGAGCTTGAGAGAACAACATGACCGGCACGACAGATCACTCCGGCAAGGTCGCCCTCGTCACCGGCGGCAACGGCCGCATCGCGTTTGAGACAGCCCGCCGGCTCGCGGCGCTCGGCTTCACCGTACTCGTCGGTGTGCGCGACCTCGCCAAGGGCGAGGCGGCGGCGAGGAAGCTCGGCGGCAATGTCGAAGCCATCGCGCTGGATCTCGCCGCGCCTGATGGACCGGCCCTCGCCGCAGCCGAGGTGGAGCGCCGTTTCGGTCGGCTCGACGTACTCGTCAACAACGGCGCCGTCCATTACGCCCTATCCGCTCGGGCGCTGAGGCCTGACCGCACGTTGGGCGGCAAGACCTTCGAGACCTATGTCGTGGGCGCCTGGCGGATGGCCTTCGCCTTCGTGCCGCTGCTCAGCGCCTCCGGTCATGGCCGGCTGGTCATCGTTTCTCCCGAGGCTGGTTCGCTGGCCTCGATGAACGCCGGCGCGCCGGCCTACGCGACCGGAAGGGCGACGCTCAATGCGCTCACCCGCATCCTCGCGGCCGAACTGCGCGGCGCCGGTGTCCTGGTCAACGCCATCAGCCCTGACTGGGTGGAGGCCGACAAGGGCAAGCCTGACGGCCGCCCGGTCGCGCCAGGGGCGGCCGGCATCGTCTGGGCCGCGACCTTGCCGGACGATGGCCCGACCGGCGGCTTGTTCCGCAACGTCAAAAGGCTGCCGTGGTGAGCGGATCTGCTCACCCCACCGGCACCTCCAGCCCCACCTTCACCCGATCCATGGCGACGAACGTGCGGAAGCGCTTGACGTTGTTGTTCTCGAAGAACAGTTTTCTCGTCAGCGCCTCGTAGTCGGCCATCGTCGCCACGGTGACGACCAGGATGAAGTCGGCCTCGCCGGTCACGTAATAGCACTGCTGCACTTCAGGCACCTCGGCGAAGCCGCGCTTGGCGGCGTCGATCAGCTCGGCGCGCTCGCTCTCGACCTCCACCTCGACGAAGATCGTGATCGGGTGGCCGACCTTGGCCGGGTCGACCAGCGCGACATTGGCGCGGATGACGCCGGTCTCCTCCATGCGCTTGATGCGTCGCTGCACGGCCGGCGCCGACAGGTTGACCGTCGCGCCGATGACCCGCTGCGGCGTGGTGTTGTCCTTCTGCAGGATGGCCAGGATGGCGCGGTCGAAAGCGTCGAGGTCGGGCAAAACGGACATAGCGAGGTCCAAAACGAAACAAACTTGCATCTAAAGCGGCAAAATAGAGCGCCTTTCTCGCTCGGCTTTGCAATAAATTTCAGCCATCAAGACGGAGAAACGCCGATCCATGTTCCTGCTCAACCG
>NZ_RZOT01000445.1:0-5198 GCF_003999085.1 Mesorhizobium sp. M4A.F.Ca.ET.090.04.2.1 | reverse complement strand
GGCCTGCCTAAGGAGAGCGCGAGCTTTGCCGGCGGCACGCTGGTCTGCGCCTGCACCAGCAAGCCGGTGAAGGTGAAGGTCAAGGGCCAGATCGCCCACAACCATGCTTGCGGCTGCACCAAATGCTGGAAGCCTGAGGGCGCTTTATTCTCCGTCGTGGCCGTGGCAGGCACCGGCGACGTCACCGTCGTGGAGAATGGCGACAAGCTGAAGGTGGTCGACCCAAGCGCGCTGATCCAGCGCCATGCCTGCACCGGCTGCGGCGTCCACATGCATGGACCGGTCGAGCGCGACCATCCGTTCAAGGGCCTGAGCTTCATTCATCCCGAGCGTTTCGAGGAAGACGGCTGGTCGCCGCCGGGCTTCACCGCCTTCGTGTCCTCGATCATCGAATCCGGTGTCGATCCAAGCCGTATGGATGGCATCCGGGCACAGTTGAAGTCGATCGGGCTTGAGCCCTATGACTGCCTCAACCCCGGCCTGATGGACTACATCGCTACCTGGACCGCGAAGAAGTCCGGCGCCCTGCCGGCCTGACAAGTTCGAGAATTTCTGCCATGGGGCCGGTCAAAGCCGGCCCCATGTTCGTTTTGGAGGGACGATGCCCGCACCCGTCATCTATGTCGACGCCGACGCCTGCCCGGTCAAGGCCGAGGTCGAGAAGGTCGCGGCGCGCCACGGCATTGTGGTCACCTATGTCTCCAATGGCGGCCTGCGCCCCTCGCGCGATCCGATGATCCGCAACGTCGTGGTGTCCAAGGGCGCCGACGCGGCGGATGACTGGATCGTGGAGAATGCCGTGTCCAACGACATCGTGGTGACGGCCGATATCCCGCTTGCCGCGCGCACCGTGGCGCTCGGCGCGCATGTGCTGGGACCGACCGGTCGTCCCTTCACGCCCGAAACCATCGGCATGGCGGTGGCGATGCGCGACCTGAAGCAGCATCTGCGCGAGACTGGCGAAAGCAAGGGCTACAATGCCGCCTTCGCGCCGCAGGATCGCTCGCGCTTTCTTGGCGAGCTCGACCGCATCTTGCGGTGGGCGTTGAAATCCGTCACACCGGACTGATCCGAACGCCTTTAGAGGCCGGGCCATGGGTGCCGACACATCCGTCAAAACGCCAATGCATCCGCACATGCAGTTCGCGTTGTCAGCGGCCATTGGCATCGTCGCTTTGCTGCTAGCGTTGCTCCTGCGCGTGCCGCTTGCCTACTCGATCGGCGCCAATGTCTTCTTTGCCGCCTATATCGTTCTGGTCCTCGCCTTGATGCCGAGGCTTACCGGCAACTATCTCAGCAAGAACGCGCGCGCTACCGACCTCCCTGTACTGGGTATCTTTGCAGTTACGCTCTTCATCGTCGGTGTCGCCACCGTTTCACTGTTCCATCTGATCAACCAGAAGGAGGCCGCGCATCCATTCGAGCTCAGCTTCGCCATACTGTCGATACCGCTCGGCTGGTTCACCATCCACGCCATGGCGGCGCTCCACTACGCGCATGTCTACTGGATGAACGGCGACGAGATCGACACCAGCAGCAAGCGGAAGATGCCTGTCGGCGGTCTCGACTTCCCCGGCGACAAGCGGCCCGAGGGCTGGGATTTCCTCTATTTTGCCACCGTCATCGGCATGACCGCGCAGACCGCCGACACTGCCGTCACGACTTCGCACATGCGCCAGGTGGTACTGATCCATTCTATCCTGTCGTTCTTCTTCAACACGGTGATCGTCGCGGCGGCGGTCAACCTGGCGGTCAGCCTCGGCGCACCGTAATAAATCCGTGATCGGATGAAACATCGCTTGGGCCGGCGACGTATTGGAAGGAGAACGAAGATCTGAACTGCGGGAGAACGAAAGCCGATGGAAACCGTTGCCAGGAGCGACCCCGCCGCCGATGCGCCAGCCGCATCGAACGACATGACGCTGATTTACCGCCAGTCGCGCTGGACGCGGCTGACCCACTGGCTCTGGGCGATCGCGTTGTTCTTCATGCTGCTTTCCGGCCTGCAGATCTTCAATGCCCGCCCCCAGCTCTACATCGGCAAGGAATCGGGCTTCGGCTACAACAACACCGTCTTCGCCATCGGCGCCGAGAACACCGATCAGGGTCCGCGCGGCTACACCGACGTCTTCGGCAGGCGTTTCGACACGACGGGCGTGCTCGGCTGGTCGGGACCGCCCGGTCAGGAGACATCCCGCGCCTTCCCCTCCTGGGCCACGATCCCCTCCTACTATGATCTCGGCACGGCCCGCGTCGTGCATTTCTTCTTCGCCTGGGTGCTCTCCGCCACCCTGCTCGTCTGGCTGGTCGCCGGCCTGATCAATGGCCATGTCCGCCGCGATCTCGCTCCGCGCCTCGACGATCTCCGGCGCCTGCCGCGGGATATCGTCGACCACGCGAAGCTGAAGTTCCATCACACGCGCGAATACAACACGCTGCAGAAGATGGCCTATGGCGGCGTGCTGTTCGTGCTCTTGCCGCTGATGATCATCACCGGCCTTGCCATGTCGCCCAGCATGAACGCGGTGCTGCCGTTCCTCAACGACCTGCTCGGTGGAAGGCAGACGGCGCGCACCATCCATTTCACCGTCATGGTGCTGCTCGTCGGCTTCTTCATCATCCACATGCTGATGATCCTTGCCGCCGGCCCGGTCAACGAATTGCGTTCGATCATCACCGGCTGGTACCGCACCGACCCGCCGGCGCATGATGACAACTCGCCCGAGAGGAGCGCCTGAGATGGCGAAGTTTCAGATCAACCGCAGGAAATTCCTGACTTCCGCCAGTCTCGGCCTGTCGGGCATCGCGCTGTCCGGCTGCGATGCTTTCGACAGCGGTCTCGGTGTCGGCGGTGGCCTGCGCAGCTTCCTCGAAAACGCCAATGGCCTGACATACCGGGCCCAGCGCCTGCTGGCCGGCCGTGACGCGCTCGCCCAGGAATTCACTGAGGCCGACATCCGCCAGCCGCAGCGGCCGAACGGCGTCACCGCGCCGGACGACGACACCTACAAGGGGCTGCTTGCCAACAACTTCGCCGACTGGCGCCTTGAAGTCTCCGGCCTCGTTGAGAAGCCGCTGGCGCTGACCCGCGAGCAGCTTCAGAACATGCCGAGCCGCACCCAGATCACCCGCCACGACTGTGTCGAGGGCTGGAGCTGCATCGCCAAATGGACGGGCACGCCGCTGTCTCTGGTTCTCGACCAGGCGGTCGTGAAACCCCAGGCCAGCTATGTCATGTTCCACTGCCTCGACACGATCGACCGGTCTCTCTCCGGCGACATCAAATATTACGGCACCATCGACCTGATCGACGCCCGCCACCCGCAGACGATCCTCGCCTACGGCCTCAACGGCAAGCCGCTGCCGGTCGAGAACGGCGCGCCGCTGCGCGTGCGCGTCGAGCGCCAGCTCGGCTACAAGATGCCGAAATACATCTACAAAATAGAGCTGATCGACAGTTTCGCCGCGATCGGCGGCGGCCGCGGCGGCTATTGGGAGGACAACGGCTACGACTGGTATGGCGGCATTTGAAGACCGTACAGGGTCGAGCCGAGAATAGTGGTCTCCGAGAAGCTGGAGCGGAACGTACTCAAAGTACGTGAGCACCGGCCTACGCCGGCCGTAGCCTTGGCTGTGCGGCGTCTCACGATCGCTTCGGTCGGCGAAGGCCGGAAGCGCGGGAAACCGCCATTTGCCCCGGCATCACCTGAATATCAATGGGCCCTAAGCAACCTTGTCGAGCAGCGGCTTGAGCGCCGGGTGGATTTCCGGCGACGCATGCTTGATCAGCGTCAGCAGCGCGCGCTCGTTCTCGCTGAGCGGCCGGTTCGGGCCGATTCGCTCAGCCAGCCACCTCGCCTCGCCGGCATCGACCGTCTCGGCGCGGCGGGCCATTGCTTCGGCTGCCCGGTTCCTGGCTTCCCAATCGGCCTCGATGTCGTCAGGCGAGCGGTAGGCTCCCATGATGCCGGCGAGGCCGCCCGATACCATGCGGCCGAAAAAGCCACCGATTCCGGGCTCGGCATCATCGAGGAAATTCTCCTGGCGCAGCGCCACCTCGCGCGTCGGCGCCTCGTATCCGGCCGAACACATGACGAAATTGGCGATCGCCTTGACGAACAGCTCGTTCCAGGACGGGTCGTTGCTGGCCGCCGCGGTGCTCTCATTGATCCTGAACAGCACGTCCGCCTCGGCGCGGGTGATCGCGATGTTGCCGTCGCCGCCATAGGCGTAGAGAATGCGGCGCAACAGATCGACCTCGGCCTTGGCCACCAGTCCCGGAACCAGTTGGCCGCCCAGCATCAAAGGTCCCTTGCCGTCGACCACCGCATGCGTGACCTGCTCCAGCGCATAGGCGGAAAGCCGGCTGGGCGACGATTTGGCCTTCTCCAGCACATGCACCAGGAGCTCGAGCTCTGTCAGGCTGTCGACCATGCCGTCGCGCGAGATCGTCCGGATCAGCCAGTTGGCATTGTCCTCGGAGATGTAACCCGTCGGCTTTTCCTGGTGGACGATGTAATCGGTGACCGCCTCGACGAAGAACGCCGGCCATTCCTGGCATTTGTCGCGCGTCGTCTGGTCGAGCGCGAACAGCGCCTCGGCCTCGCCACGGCTCACCATGCCGTCGCCGAACACTTCGCGGCGCAGCATCACCACGTCCTCGGCCGTGATGCGGTTCTTGGAGGTCAGCCCCGCCACCGGAGCGCTCATGATCAGTTCGCCCATTGTCGTCCCCGTCCGCCGCCGGCTGTAGCCGGGCCCAAAAAGGTCGTTTCGGAGCAACATATCGGCAGTGTCTTGAAAAACCGGCAAACCGCGTGGTTAGCGAAGACTTGTCAGCAAGATGTCGCTGGCAGGTGACAAGGTGTCGTTCACAAGCTATGGATGACGAGTCGAGGGCTCACACTTGAGTCCTACCTGTTTGCGGGAGAGAGCAGCGAGCGCTGCCGCCGAAGGGGAAATCGCCCGAAATCTCTCAGGCAAAAGAACCGTAGACGGGAAAGACACTCTGGAAAGTCGGGGCTCACGCCCCGCGCCGAAGGTGTAAGCGCTGCCGACAGAGTTACGGGGCGCGAGTCTCTCAGGCTTCAGACAGAGGGGCACGGACTGGTCGCCATCAGCGGCCGATTGCGTGCGACTCTGGAGATGACATGACGGGCGACGAAACCAAACACCTACCCCTCGAAGATCTGCATAGG
>NZ_RZOT01000444.1:0-5201 GCF_003999085.1 Mesorhizobium sp. M4A.F.Ca.ET.090.04.2.1 | reverse complement strand
GGTCGAGTGTGCCTTGAACTCATGCTCCTGGAAGCGCAGCGAGGCGCCCGCCCAATGCGTGGTCGAGCCACCGACCGACTTGACGATCCAGGCCGGCAGGTTTGGAAAATCCTTCGCCACCCGCCAGTCGCCGGATGTGGTGCGCTTGTCCTTCCAGGCAAGCTGGGTAAAGGAATCCCACTCGTCGTTGATGAAATCATCGTACTCGTGGCGGGCGCCCGCCTCGAGGATGACGACGTCGATGCCTTTCTGGGCAAGTTCGTTGCCGAGTGTGCCGCCGCCGGCGCCCGAGCCGATGATGACGACCACGCTGTCATTCTTGAGATCAAATGGTGCTGCCATGGTTTCCTCCCATGAATTCGGTCAAAAGCGGTTCAAGGAAAGAGCGGTTCAGAGCCACTCGATGTCGTTGAAGCCGCGCTCGATGTAGCCGCCCTTGGAAAAGGACTCGCCCTCGTAGCCGAAGATCGGCCAGACATCCTTCTGGTTGTAGAGGCTGACGACCAGGCCGCTGCGTACCGTCTGGAAGAACGGCGAGCTCTCGATGTCCTTGAGCAGCGCGACGCGCTGCTCCTCCCAGCCGAGCCCGCGATAGCCGCCGCTGCCGGCCTTCTTGTCGAGTTCGGCGATGCCCTTCTCGATCAGCTCCTTATGGGCGGGGTCCTTGGCGGCCAGCTCGTCATGGGCCTTGACCGCGATTGCGTAATGTTTGTCCGGTACCTGGTCGTGCGGGTAGATGTCGCGCGCCACCTGGATCAAGGTCGCCATGGTCTCTGGCTTCAGCGCCGCCGTTTCGAGACCCCAGGCGTGTTGCGGGCTGATGACCGCGCTGCCGGAAATGACGAGCAACGCTCCCGCGCCGCCGCGTTTCAGAAGCTCGCGCCGCGACAGGCCGGGCTTCCTTTCATAGATGGTGACCATTTGTTCCTCCCTGCTTGCTGTCCGCACCTCGAAGGGGTGCCTTTGCTGGCGCCGCGCTGGCCCGCGCGGCTGGTGGTCGCTTACTGAAACTGTCCTCCTCGCTGCAGGACCTCGATCTTGTAGCCGTCGGGATCCTCGATGAAGAAAAAGCGGGCGATCCGCGCCCCGTCGCGGTCGAACTCGACGATCTTCTTCGGGTTGAGGCCGAGCGCGCCGAGGCGGTCGTGCTCGCTGTCGAGGTCGGCGACCGAAACCGCGAGATGACCGTAGCCGTCGCCGAGTTCGTAAGGCTGCTCGCGACCCTTGTTGACGGTGAGCTCAAGCTCGAACGATGTCTCGGGATTGCTGAGATAGACCAGGGTGAAGGTCTCGAAATCCAGCCGATCGGCGATATCGAGTCCGAAAGCATTCCGATAGAAGTCGACAGACCGGGCCTCATTCAGAACCCGGATCATTGAGTGGATCGCTTTCGCCAAATTTCAACCCTCTGCAGCCGCGCGGCAGATGCGCATGAGGGTGATTATGGGCGCCTTGCGGCAAAGGTGGTGGCAGCCGATTACCACGCGCGGGATCCGGAAAACGGATAGAAGGCGTGAGCGGGCCAGTTCCAGCGACGAAAGTCCGATTGCTGTTTTTGGCCTTCCGGTTGAGAATGGCCGGCCGCGACAGGCAAGACTCGACGGCGCGACTTGCATCGACTCGCGCCCAAAACCAACAAGAATGGGAGAAAACGATGTGCAGGGTTTTCGCCGGGCAGGACCCGGAGGGCTACCGACAGATCAACCGGTCGATTCGCATCGACGGGCATTCCACGAGCATCCAGCTTGAGGCTACGTTTTGGGCATTGCTCGATGAGATCGCCGAAAGCCAGGGCCTGACGACGCCCAAATTCATCTCGACGCTCTATGACGAGGCAATCCAGATCAACGGCCAGATCCCGAACTTCGCCTCGATGCTGCGCACCACCTGCGCGCTCTATCTGCGCGGCCACCGGCCAACCGCGAACGAACAGGCGGCGCTGAAGCGGGAAGCCGCCTAGAGCAATTCCAGGAAAAGTGCGTAGCGGTTTTCCGTCCGGAATCGCGTCAAAACAAAGAGATAGAGCGGTTCAGCGTTTCCATGAAACGATGAACCGTTCTAGTCGACGGCGACTTCGAGCGCCAGCCGCGTCATGTCGGTGAACAGCTCCTGGCGCTCGGAATAGTCGGTCTGCTCGCCGTTGGCGACATGATCGACCACGTTCAGCAACGACAGCGCCCGCGCGCCGAAATGGGCCGAAATGCGGTACAGGGCGCTGGTCTCCATATCGACGGCGAGCGCTCCCATCGCGATGGCTTCGGCATAGCGGGCGCGGCCCTGCGGATGATAGAAAATATCGCTGCAGATCGTCAGCCCCGCCCGGTGCTCGATGCCGAGCGCCTCGGCCCGCCGCAATGCCCCGGCCAGCAGTTCCGGATCGGGACCGGCGGCGGCGTAAAGCCCGAAGACCTGGCCGCTGTCGGCATTCTCGGCGCGGACCGATCGCGATATCACCAGGCCGCGCAGCGGCACCTCGGCGCTCAGGCCGCCACAGGTGCCGGTCCGGATCAGCGTCTTGACGCCGTGGAAGTCGAGAAGCTCATGGGCGTAGATCAGGAATGACGAGACGCCGATGCCAGTAGACTGGATGCTGACCGGCTTGCCCCGGAACCGGCCGGTGAAGCCCAGCGCGCCCCTGCGGCGATTGACGCAGCGCGGCGCCTCGAGAAAAGTCGCAGCCATCCATTCGGCGCGCTCCGGGTCGCCCGGCAGCAGCACCGTTTCGGCAAAATCACCCTTCTCCGCTTCGTTGTGCGGCGTCACGGCATCTACCCCAATTCCCCGCCGCGTTGTCACCGCAATCATGGCGATCTCGCGTCGATGCGCAAGCCGCGATTGCGACGCTCCAGTGGCCGGCCTCACTGGTTATGAGTGGACGGATCGCTCCCCGGCGCCGCCACCTGTAACGGGCATGGCGCTGGCGTCTGTGCGCTCGATCACATTGAGCCCGCTGTTTGTGCGCGTCGTTCTCGCAAAACCACGGCACATTTTTGGCCGACACGCATCAGGATTCCAACACGTCCTTGACGATGGTTGCCAACTGCTTGAGAGAAAACGGCTTCGGCAGGAAGCCGAAATGCGCGTCGGCGGGCAGGTTCCTGGCAAAGGCGTCCTCGGCGTAGCCTGAGACGAAGACGAACTTGATGTCGGGCTGCCGCTTGCGCAACTCGCCTAGCAGCGTCGGCCCGTCCATTTCCGGCATCACTACGTCGGACACGACGATGTCGATCTTGCCGCCGAGCGCCTCGAACACTTCCAGTGCCTCGACGCCGGAGGACGCTTCGTGGACGGTATAGCCGCGCGATGTCAGTGCCCGCATGCCGCCCATGCGAACGGCGTCTTCGTCCTCGACGAGCAGCACAGTCGCCGAACCCGACAGGTCCTTGGCCGTCTCCGCCGGTTTCACTGGCGCCGCCGGCGCCTCGCCCGCTTCGCTCGCCGGCTTCACTTCCGCGATGAGGCGCGGCAGGAAGATGCGGAATACCGTGCCCTTGCCAACTTCCGAATCACAGAAGATGAACCCGCCCGTCTGCTTGATGATGCCATAGACCATCGACAGGCCGAGGCCGGTGCCCTTGCCGACTTCCTTGGTGGTGAAGAAGGGTTCGAATATCTTCTTCAGCACATCCGGCGCGATGCCGGTGCCGGTATCCTCGATCTCGACCACCACGTAGTCGGCCGGGGTGAGCTCGCGGTATGAGAAGCTCTTGCATTCCTCGGCTGTGACGTTGCGGGTGCGCACCGCAAGGTCGCCGCCCGCCGGCATCGCGTCGCGCGCGTTGACGGCAAGGTTCACCACCACCTGCTCGAACTGCCCGATATCGACCTTGACCGGCCAGAGATCGCGACCGTGGTCGATCTTCAGCTTGATGTCGTTGCCGACCAGACGGGCGAGCAGCATCCTGAGGTCGGCCAGAACATCGGTCAGGTTCAGCACTTCCGGGCGCAGGGTCTGCTTGCGCGAGAAGGCGAGAAGCTGCCTGACCAGCGAAGCCGCGCGGTTGGCATTCTGCTTGATGTTCATGATGTCGGGGAAGGACGGATCCGACGGGCGGTGGTTGGTCAAGAGCAGGTCCGACGCCATGATGATGGCGGTCAGCACATTGTTGAAGTCGTGTGCGATGCCGCCGGCGAGCTGGCCGACCGCCTGCATCTTCTGGCTCTGCGCCATCTGGCCTTCGAGCGCCTTCTGCTCGGTGGTGTCGACAGCATAGACGATGGCTGATTCCTCGGCACCTTCGCCGCCGGTGCCCTCGGCAACCGCGTTGACGTAGAAGCGGATGTGCCGATCCTCGTTGCCGGGCAACAAAGTGTCGATCGGCTCGATTTCGGCCTGCCGTTGCCTGGCCTTCTCGAAAGCCTCGGCGAAAGCCGGCCGGTCGCGCTCGTGGATGACCGTGTCGAGCCGGACGCGGCGGTCGACCGCGTCGCGATCGACGACCGAGGAAAACAGCGAGAGGAACGGCGCGTTGGTGCGCAGGATGCGCCCATTGGCGTCGACGCCGGCGATAGCCATCGGCGTCGAGTTGAAGAAGCGGGTGAAACGGACTTCCGAGGCGCGAAGATCGGCGGAGGCATCCTCGCCCTGGGTGCGGTTGAGCACAATTGTGCGGGTCGGACCGCCGACGCCCTCGCGGCTCGCCGAGACGCGGTGCATGAAGCGCACCGGCAGCGCCTCGCCAGTCATCGTCGTCAGGTCGAGATCGATGACGGCGTTGCGCGTGGTGCCGGGATCGGCCTTGACCGAGCGGACCAGCGCCATGCCGTCGCCGGCGACGATCTCGGGCAGCGTGACGGCGCCCGGCGTGAAGCTCGCCAGATCGATGCCCAGCCATTCGGCGAGCGTGGCGTTGATGTAGGTGACGCGGCCTTCCTGGTCGGCCGAAAAGAAACCGGCCGGCGCATGGTCGAGATGGTCGATCGCCTTTTGCAGGTCGAGGAAGAAACGCTCCTGCTCGGCCCGCTCTTGCGAGATATCGGCAAGCTGCCAGGCAAGCATCGGCAGCCGCTGGCCCGGCACATTGAAAGCGCGTGCGCGGGTGCGGTACCAGTGCGCACCGGGCTCCGCGCCGGGGCGGATGGATTGCGCAAGCCTGAACTCGCCATCGCCCGCCTGGCCGTCGCGCAGGCCCGATGCCAGCCGGTAGATGGTCATGGAGGCCTCTGGAACGTCCGACAGCAGCCCTTCGACCGTCTTGAGG
>NZ_RZOT01000443.1:0-5204 GCF_003999085.1 Mesorhizobium sp. M4A.F.Ca.ET.090.04.2.1 | reverse complement strand
GGCACTTGCTTCGAAGGTCGTCTATCTCTCCGAGTATCAGGAACTGGTAGGCCTTCAGCAGGATCTCAACCTGCAGCAGAGCCGGCTGCGCGAAGCCGACGCAGCCATCGCGTTGCTGAAGGAAACGAGGGAAAAGACCGCCGCGGAGTACCGGCGCGCGACCTATGAGGCACTCGCAAAAGCCGAGCAGAGAGCTGCGAGCACCGGGCAGGAAGTGATCAAGGCAGAGCGGCGCACGAAGCTCCAACAATTGACCGCGCCGGTCGATGGCGTTGTGCAGCAACTCGCCGTTCATACGGTGGGAGGTGTGGTGACGCCTGCTCAGCCACTCGCCGTGGTGGTTCCGAGTGAGAGCCATCTCGAGATCGAGGCCATGCTCTCCAACCGAGACATCGGTTTCGTCCATCCGGGACAGAAGGCGGAAATCAAAGTCGACACATTCAACTTCACCCGCTACGGGCTTCTTCATGGTGAAGTGCTCAGCGTGTCATCCGACGCCATAGTTCGCGACAGGCAGCAGAGCGCGTCGAACGACCGCGCGTTGGGCGCAGCGCAGAGCGACAGTGAGCCGAGAGATCAGGAACTGCAGTATGCCACGCGCGTTTCACTTGACCGTACGGACATGCAGGTGGATGACAAGCTCGTCAAGCTCGGTCCGGGTATGGCGGTGACGGTCGAGATCAAGACTGGCACGCGCAGTATCATTGGCTATTTCCTCTCGCCGCTGGCGAAAACCAAGCAGGAATCATTGCACGAGCGGTAAAAGGGCAGGCTTCCAGCCGACGAACCTTTGTCCCTGCCATTGTCAACTCGAGCCACGTGGCGTCGGGTAACAATGAAGAAACAGCAGTCGCCAGGAAGAGCGCGCCAAGGCGATCCGAGCCGGAATTGACGCTTGTTTGCCGGAGCTAGCCAGGCGCCCGAAACGCCCTTCGTCCGGCAGGAACGCACGAGACACCCCTCTGCGCTGGCGGCGGACATGCTCCTGTTGGATAGGTGGGTGAGAAATCAGGGCTTTAGGGCTACCCCCAATTCATCAAGGGCTCTTGGGCACGGCTGCGTGCTAGGATCAGCCCCCGCATGTGCGGAGGGGAAACCGTGGCCCTGAACGTAGTCGGCCAAGCCAGACCGAACACATTCGCCTTCGAGACCAGTGCTGTCGCCGGAGCGACGTCGCGAGATGTTCGAGGCTCTCGATCCCGTGCTGCGCCGCAATCCAGAAGTCGGAGCCTACAACCAGACTTTCTGAGAGGAACTGGAGCATGCCGGACCGGATCGTAAGTTTTGTCATGAGCGGGGGCGTCGGATCACGGCTGTGGCCGCTCTCGCGCGAAGACAATCCCAAGCAATTCCATGACTTTTCGGGCGACGGCTCGATGCTTGCAAAAACTGTTCGACGCCTCAAGATGCGGCCGGACGGTGAGGCGCCGATCTACCTGATAGCTTCGGAACGGCATGCCGACCGCGTCATTTCGGATATCGGTGCGCTCGGCCTGAACGGCGGCAGACCGATTTTCGAGCCCATCGGACGCAATACGGCCGCGGCGGTCGCAATAGCCACCCTGCAGACAATCTCCGAACATGGCGTCGACGCGCTTGTACTGGTGGTGCCCTCCGACCACGAGATATCGACCGAAAAGCAATTCTGGGAAACCGTCGAAGCGGGCATGCCTGCCGCGGATTCAGGAAGCATTGTGGTATTCGGCATCAAACCGACGCATCCCGAAACAGGGTACGGCTACATAAAGGTTAAGGTTGCGGCAAATGGTGACGGAGTGGCCGCCGTTTCGCACTTTGTCGAAAAGCCCAATATCGAGACGGCCCGCAAATATGTGTCTTCGGGAAGGTTCTACTGGAACGCCGGCATCTTTCTGTTTCGTGCCGACACGATGCGGAAGGCATTTCTCGACCTCCGGCCGGACATCTGGGACACTGCGGAACGGGCCCATAAGACCGCACGGGCCGACCTCTCAGGCATTTATTTGCCTCAGGGCTTCTACTCGACCGTCCCGTCGACATCGATCGACTACGCGGTCATGGAGCATGCACGCGGTATCGCGATGGTTACGGCTTCCTTCCGCTGGAACGACCTTGGTTCGTGGCAATCGCTGCTCGAAGCCAGCCCGACGGACCGCGACGGAAATGTCGTAGCGGGCGACGTCGTCGCCATGGATTGCGGCAGCTCCTACCTCAGAAGCCAGGGCAGGCTGCTGACCGTCATCGGAATGAAGGATGTGGCGGTGGTGGCGACCCCGGACGCAGTGTTCGTCGCTCCGGTCACCCACAGCCAGAACGTGAAGAAGGTTGTCGAACAGTTAGAGAAGAGCGGACGCCTCGAGACGAAGTTCACGGCGTCGGAAGACCGCGTCATAATCAGCGGATCATGGCGAAAGCGCGTCGAGCACTGGCTCTTCAACGAGACGCTGCCGCTGTGGTCCACTGCAGGTGTCGACGATGTGCATGGCGGCTTCCACGAGGCTCTCGGTTTCGATGCAAGGCCGTTAGGCAAGCCCAAGCGCATGCGGACGATGGCTCGCCAGATCTACGCTTTCGCGGTCGCCAAGGAACGCGGCTGGGCCGGACCGGCCGACAGGCTCATCAGCCACGGCATCGACTTCATCGCGAAATACGGTCGCACCGACCGCGGCGGCTGGGTTCGCAGCCTCAATTCCAACGGCAGCGTGGTCGACCCGGTGGAGGACGCCTACGACCATTCCTGTGTGCTCCTGGCGCTTGCCCATGCTCATCGATGCGGCGATCGGGATGCCTTGCGGCTTGCTCAAGAGACATTTCATTTCATCGACACCCATCTCGAGGACGGCTGCTTGAACGGCTTCCTGGAGAGCCCTGGCTGGAGTGGGGTGCGGTTCTCGAACCCGCATATGCACATGCTGGAATCCTTCCTTGCCTGGTATGGCGTCACCGGCGACCGCAGCTACCTGCGTCGGGCGGCACGCATCATCGATCTTTTCCGGAGTCACTTCTTCGACCAGGAGAGCTGGACGCTTGGCGAACGCTTCGATGTCGACTGGCTGCCGCTGCCTGGAGACGACGGTCAGTGGACCGAACCGGGGCACCATTTCGAATGGGCCTCGCTCCTTGTCGATTTCACGCGGGCAAGTGGGCAGAAAGACTTGGCAGTCTACGCAAGGAAGCTCTATTCGTCGGCGATCGCCAGCGGATTGAACCGGGCCACCGGTCTGGCTTATGCGGCCGTGTCGCGGCAGGGAATGCCCTTCGACCGGCTCTCTCGCAGTTGGCCGCAATGCGAGGCCGTCAAGGCGGCCATCGCCCTGGACGGCATTGGCGGGCCTGATCTGAAACCCGAGATCGAAGCTCGTGTCGCCCGCCTCTTCCGATGGCATATCGATCCAGCACCGCTTGGCTTGTGGGTTGACAGGATTGACGAGCGCGGAAGGTCAGTGGCGACGGAGGTCCCCGCGAGCATCTTCTACCATCTGGTAACGGCGTTGATGCAGTACCTGGACAAGACCGAAGGGCAGGTAGAGCCCTTCCCGCTCCCGGGGTCCGATGCAGGCGGCCCCACTCGGACGCAGGTCTACGGTTGATCAAGGATCGGCCGTTCGTCGGATGGCGGAGGAGACGTCCAAATCCGACGAACTTTCCCTACTCGCGCGCAAGGGTGAGACGATGACACGCGTGCAACGCGCTGCCGATGGAATGGCGGGTCCGTCGCACGGCGCGGCGTTGAACACCTGCAGGGCCGGCGATGCGGGGCGAGTCGCCGATTGTCGAAATGGCAGCCAGCTGAAACCAAAGTCTTCCAAGGAGCCTGGAAGCGCGGCTGCCAAGAGATGCCGACGCCGAATGGCGAGGCAGAGGTCAAATGCGCGGTATGCAATCCCACCCATCGCTACGATCCGGACTTCGCTTTCAAGCGGGTCAAGGCCGAGGCCCACATCAGGGATGATCCGGTTGCTACCCCTGCTTCGTCCATATGGATGTGTTTCGCCTGTTTCAGCCGAAGTTTATATTTCTTCGCCAGCCGGTTGCCGTTTCCTCAGGCAACGCCGGTAAGGCTCGGCTCTCTGTCATGTGAACGACAAGAGCGCGCCGGGCCGCAAAACGTCCGCGATCACGCCACAGGCACCGACGGATTGGCTGGTAGCTTGTTAGGGCGGTGGATTTTTTGTTCGCCTGGCCGGCGCCATATACCCCACCCAAACACGCCCAATGTGGCGCCGGCCACCTTCCACTGTGTCAGAAGTCCCGGACGGCGGCACCAATTTGACTCGCCAACGCCTGACTAAAAGCCCAGGGTGCATCGTCACTGGCCATTGAACGGGCGCTGAGAATGAGCGCTCGCTTATGACGGGTATGCTGACGGGTTTTTCAGCCCTGCGGCCGAACCTGCGGCAGGGCGGCGTCGAGCGACCGCTCGAACGCATCGACCAGCGTATCCAGCTGGGGCTCGGTGATGATCAGGGGCGGGCAGAAGGCGATGGCGTCGCCCATGTTGCGCGAAATGACGCCATTCTGCTGCAGGAACCCGTTGACCAGCACACCGAGGGCGGCAGGCTTGCCCCATGGCGCCTTGCTCGCCTTGTCGGTGACCAGCTCGACGGCGGCGATCAGGCCAACGCCGCGCACCTCGCCGACCAGCGGATGCGAGGCCAGCCTGCGCAGCCTTGCCTGCAGATGCGCGCCGATGGTGCGCGCGTTGCCGACGAGGTCGCGTTCCTCGATCAGCTTGATATTCTCCAGCGCGACGGCCGCGGCGACGGGATGGCCGCCGCCGGTGAAGCCGTGGCCGAAGGTGCCGATGCGATCGCTTTCATCGGCAATCGGCTCGAACACCTTGTCGTTGATGAGCAATGCCGAGATCGGCAGATAGGAGGAAGAAATCTGCTTCGACAGAACCATGATGTCAGGCTTGATGCCGAAGGTCTGCGAGCCGAACATCTCGCCGGTCCGGCCAAAGCCGCAGATGACCTCGTCGGCAACGAGCAGGACGTCGTATCTCGACAGCACGGACTGGATCTTCTCCCAATAGCCGGCGGGCGGAACGACGACGCCGCCGGCGCCCATGATCGGCTCGCCGAAGAAGGCGGCGATGGTCTCCGGTCCCTCGGCAAGGATCAGCGTCTCCAACTCGTCGGCGAGACGGCTGGAGAACTGCTCTTCGCTCTCGCCCGGCCTGGCATCGCGCCAATGGTGCGGCGTCGACGTGTGCAGCACATTGG
>NZ_RZOT01000442.1:0-5217 GCF_003999085.1 Mesorhizobium sp. M4A.F.Ca.ET.090.04.2.1 | reverse complement strand
TCATGATGCAGAGCACCAGCGCCAGGATCTTCAGCATGACCAGCAGGCTGTGGATGATCCTGCCGCCGCCGACCATGCCGGCCAGCGCATCGGCGACACCGGACCCGTCGACGATCGGCGTCGCCAGCATGCCGTTGAGGCCGAGCACGCCCTGGAAGGTGAACGGCACCAGGATGAACAGCAGCATGCAGAGCAGGCCGGAATAGAAGATCGCCTTGAACGTGTCGGTGCCGGGGTTCTTGAACTCGGACGTGTAGCAGACGGCGGTCTCGAAGCCGTAGGTCGACCAGGCGGCGATGAACATGCCGCCCAGCACCAGCGTCCAGCCGGCGATGTTCCAGGCTCCCGGGTCGGGCGCGTAGGCGGCCGCCAGCGGCACCAGCGGCGAGAAGTTCGCCCAGTTGATCTGGCCGGTGAAGATCGGCACCACGCCGACGATCAGCATCGGGATGATGACCAAAAGGCCGATATATTTCTGCACATTGGCCGTGCCGAGGATGCCGCGATGCTGGATCGAGAAGATCATCAGCATCAGCACCGCGCCGATGAAGAAGGTCGCGTTGAAGGTGAAGGACACCGGACCCAGCGTATGGCCCCACAGCGACCAGGTGCGGATCGCCGGCGTCGCGGCGGCGGCCACCGCCGCGATGGCATCGGCGGGCGCCGTGCCGGCATGCGCGGCGATATAGGCGACCACTTCCGGCGAGGTCTCGCTGAAGACCGGGATCGGCGCCAGCGCGTTGAGGATATAGGCGGCGGCGATCGAGCAGCCGAGCGACAGCACCGGCGACCAGGCGAACCAGTTGCACCACACCGACAGCGGCGCGATGAATTTCGAGTAACGCAGCCAGGCGGTGGCGCCGTAGATCGAGGCGCCGCCGGACTTGTTCGGGAACAGGCCGGCGATTTCGGCATAGGTGAACGACTGCAGGAAGCCCATGATCATGGACACCGTCCAGATCACGAAAGCCAGCGTTCCGGTCGTGCCGGCAATGCCGCCGATGGAGAACAGGACGAGGGCGGGAACGCCGCTTGCCACCCAGAAGGCGCCACGCCAGTCGATATGCCTGAGCAGCTTGCCTTCCGCAGGCTGCTCCAGGACCGTGCTCATTGTGCTCATATGTATGAATTCCCCTTTTTTTGCTGTTCCCCGCCGGTGTGCCTCGGCTGCGCGAAGCTTCCCCCCCGGCCTCATTTCGAACGGCTGTAGTGTTTCCACTCAGTCGCATTTTTTTCTTAACAGTGAAGATTGATCCGACGCGCTTTCACGTCAAGCGTTTTGTGGCGCCGTGCACATCACGCTTGCGAAACATGGCACGGACGCCACTGCGGCCGCCATCAAGACGGTCGGATGAGGCCTTGGAGGCGGCCGTCAGGACCGCGGTTTCGTCTTTTGCGGGTCGTAATGCGCGAAGGCCACGACTCGCGCCGGCAGCCGCTTGGCCTGGCCGTCGAGCTTGCCGACCTCGACCTCCGTGCCGATGTCGGCATGGGTGACGTCGAGCCGCGCCAGGGCGATGGTCTTGCCGAGCAGCGGAGAGCGCATGCCGGAGGTGACGACGCCGATCTGGGCGCGGCCGACATGGACGCAGTCGCCGTGGCCGACAGGGATGTTCGCATCGATGTCAAGGCCGACCAGTTTCGTCTGCGGATGTTCCTTGCGCCTTATCAGCGCGTCGCGGCCGATGAAGTCGTCGGTCTTGGTCTTCAGCGGCACGGTGAAGCCGATGCCAGCCTCGAACGGATCGGTCTGGTCGGAGAACTCGTAGCCGGCGAAGATCAGCCCGGCCTCGATGCGCACCATGTCCAGCGCCTGCAGGCCCATCGGCTTCAGCCCATGCGGCTGGCCGGCCTCCCAGATCGCGTCGAACACTTTTTCGGCGTCGCGCGGATGGCACCAGATCTCGTAGCCGAGCTCGCCCGTATAGCCGGTGCGCGAGACGACCACCGGAACGCCGTTGCCGCCGCCGATGCGGGCGACCGCGAAGCGGAACCATTCGAGCTCGCTGATCGATGGCTGCAGCGGCGAGGTCCATACGACCTCCTTGAGGATGTCGCGGCTCTTCGGCCCCTGCACGGCGATGTTGTGCATCTGGTCGGTGGACGAGCGCACCAGCACGTTGAGGCCGAGTTTCCTGGCGGTCTCGCGCAGCCATTCGCCGGACAGGTCGTCGCCGCCGACCCAGCGGAAATTGTCCTTGCCGAGCCTCAGCAGCGTGCCATCGTCGATCATGCCGCCATGCTCGTAGCACATCGCCGAATAGACGATCTGGCCGACGCCGAGCTTCTTGACGTCGCGGGTCAGCGTGTACTGCAGCAGCGCTTCCGAATCCGGTCCGGTGACCTCGAACTTGCGCAGCGGCGACAGGTCCATGATCACCGCCGCCCGCCGGCAGGCCCAGTACTCGGCGATGGCGCCCTCCTTGGCGAAGGAGTTGGCCAGCCAGTAGCCCCTGTACTCGGCGAAGTCGCGCGTGTGCTTGGCAAAGCTCGAATGAAAGGCTGTCTCACGGGTCATTTTCGGTTCCGAATCGGGCGTCATGCGTCTGGCGATCGCGCGCGAGAATTTGTGCTGGCCGGAATAGGTGCGAACATGGATGTCGGTGAGGTCCCAGCCATTGGCGGGCGTGGTGTCGTCGGGACAGGCGGAGGAGACGCAGACGATGTCGGTCAGCGCGCGCAAGAGCACATAGTCGCCCGGCCGCGACCACGGCTCGTCCGAGACCATCACGCCATGCGCGTCGATCGCCGTGTTGAAGAAGAAGTTGATCGCCATCCAGCCGGCGCGGGGCGTGACGCCCTTGTCCGAGAGCGCCTTGTTGAAATTCTCCGAGCAGTTGGTGTGTCCGGGATAGCCGATGTCGTCGTAATATTTGGCAGCACAGGCGAGCGCGAAGGCGTCGTGCCGCCCGCAAGTGTCCTGCACCACCTCGACCAGCGGCTCCATGTCCTGGTCGTAATATTTCGAATGCAGGCCGGGCATCGGATAGGCGGCGCCCATCAGCGTGCGCGTCGTCGTCACGTCGAGCGGATGATCGCGGCCCTTGTCCAGCTTGCGCGCTGAAAAACACTGGAAGTCGGTGCACTGCCGGCCATCGACATCGATGATCTGCAGATAGTCGCCGGCCTTGACGAAATAGGCTTCGGCGGTCGCCGAATGGACACGCAGATCGAGCACAGGATCGGCGAGCGGATCGGGGAGTTGCGACCTGGTCTTCAGCCGAATGGTGTTGCGCCGCACGGTGACGGTAAGCGGCGTCGCTGTGTCGTGGCCGTCGACCAGCATCGGTCCGCCGGGTGCGGCGATCAGCATCGCGCCATCGCGCTGCACGGCGAAGCCTTGCTCGGTGCCGGCCGGCGTCGTAGCGCCGAAGACGCGCACGGCCTTCGGTTGCTCAAGCTGAACTTGGCGGCGTTGCAGGCCGAGACGCAGCGCCGACAAGCTGTCGTCGCCATCCGCCAGCAGCGCCTTGATGCCGGCGGCGTTGCTGTTTGCGGCCTCGCCGAAAATGCCGGGATCGGTGACGCCGTCCTTGCCCCAGGCCAACAACTCGCAGGCCTGTCCGCCTTCGATATTGCGCACGCTGACCGTATCGCCGGCCTCGACGTCGAGCAGCACGGCGCCATTGCCCTGCACGGTGTAGCGCTCGATGCCGGACGGCAGCGCGATCTGGCCAGGCCTCAGGATGAGGCTCGGTCGGGGCGGCCCGGAGGCGACGGCGGGGTAGGGCGACTGGCTCATCTCGACCCTATGTTTCGAGCAACAAGTTTGCCTGTGTGTGAAATTAGTTTAGCAGCAAGAATAGCAGCGGGGTTGGATTTGGCAAGGTGGAGATGGCGCCGGCTCCTCCTTCTCCCCCTGTGGGAGAAGGTGTCGCCGAAGACGACGGATGAGGGGTGCGCGAAGGAACGCCGGCGTCTCACTCCGTCGCGCACCTCTGATCCGTCTCGGCGCTAACGCGCCGATCCACCTTCTCCCACAGGGGGAGAAGGAGAGTGCGCGCACATGCGCTACACCAGTTCCTCGGAATGCGCGATCGTAACGCCATACTCCGCAGCCGAATCGAGAATGGTGTGCCAGAGACTTTCGGCGAAGGTCGAAAACACCAGCAGGTTGAACACCGCCTGTCCGCCGCGATCACCACCCCGCCACAGCGTGACGCTGGTGTGATCCATCGAGGTTGCAGCAGCGGAGCCAATCGCAAACACATAGGGATGCAGATCAATCGACGATAGCTTGGCGAGCATTGCGCGCGCTCTCTGCCCGGATACGCTGATCAGCACGCGCGCATGCGACTGGTCGGAAAGCGCAGCCGAACCGGCAAAGACCGAGGCAAGCGCCTCAATCCCGTGCCTGCCGCCCTTCGACAGCACGAAAAACTGATCCGGTCCGGACCAGATCAGCGTCGCGTCGGCGGTGCCGACCGCCTTCGGCGTTTCCGGCGTCGCCGCGCCGAAGCGAGCCTTCGAGGCCCTGGCCATGTCGGCGGCCTTGCCGCGCCGCGCCATGATCTGCACGAGGTCGAAATTTCGGATCTCGGTCAGCGCCACGCCGGCTTCGCCTTGCGCGCCATAAGGGCCGGCGACCAGCGCGCGGTCCAGCGGGCTGCGGACGTCCCAGGAAAACTCAGCCACGCTGGCGCCCTCCTTCCGGATCGTAGAAGACGGGATTGCAGAGTTCGACATCGTACTCCTCGCCGCGCAGCGGGTCGTGCGCGCGCACGATCTCGCCGATGCGCTCGCGGCCGCGTTCGACCAGCCCGAGCCCGATCCATTGGTCGAGTGTCGGCGAGAAGCAGACCGAGGTGACATAGCCCTGGTCGTTGCCGGGGCCGGGGATCTCGCCCTTCGGAATGACATGCGCGCCGGAGCGCAGCCGCCGCGCCTTGTCGGTCGGCTTGATGCCGACGACCACCTGCCGGTCCGGCGCCACCAGCGCCTCGCGCCCGGCCATGACGCGGCCGATAAAATCCTTCTTGGTCGACATCATCTTGCCGAGGCCGAGATCGGCGGCGGTCGTGGTGCCGTTGAGCTCCGGCCCGGCGACATGGCCCTTCTCGACGCGCATCACGCCGAGCGCCTCGGTGCCATAGGGTGTCACGCCGAACGGTTTTCCCGCGATCATCAGATTGCGCACCAGCGCCTCGCCGTAGCGCGCCGGCACCGAGATCTCGAACGCCATCTCGCCGGAGAACGAAATGCGGAACAGCCTGGCCT
>NZ_RZOT01000441.1:0-5218 GCF_003999085.1 Mesorhizobium sp. M4A.F.Ca.ET.090.04.2.1 | reverse complement strand
ACATCGAATGTCGGCGCGACAGGCCCGGCTGCGGCGGGTGTCGTGGCAGGCGCGGCGGGGGCTTCCGCCGGGGCTGCGGGAGCGGATGGCGCCGCGGGTGCCATCGCGTCGGTGGCTGGCGCCGGCGCGGCTGGCAGCCGCCCCTCGGTGCCCTGATCGGCCGCTTTGGTTTCCGCCGGTTTGGTCTCGCCCGGCGCCAGCGCCGCGATCTCGGCCGGCGGCGTGCGATTGAGATAGGGATCGAGCGCGCCCGACACATAGGCAGTTCCCACCGCAGCGATGGCGCCGCCCGCGGTAAACAACAACGCCTTCAATGGATTAATTGCCATTTTTGACTGCCCCTTAGCCACCTAACGCCGGTCTAGCGTGTTTTAGCGAGTCCCACAAGAAAAAGGGCCGGCCAAGAAAAAGCCTGTCCCGGGCTTGACCATGTCTGCCGTCCCTATCACCAATCATCGGCATGAACACGATTCGATCCGTCTGCGTCTATTGCGGTTCGTCTCCAGGCCGCGATGAAACCTACGTCAAGGCCGGCCACCTGCTCGGCCGCTCGCTCGCAAAGTCGGGCCTGAGGCTGATCTACGGCGGCGGCACCAAGGGCATAATGGGCGCCGTCGCCGAGGGCGCGCTCAAGGCCGGCGGCAAGGTGACGGGCATCATTCCCCGCTTCCTCATCAACAGGGAAGCAACCGAGACCGCGCTCGACCGGCTCGACGAGCTCGTGATCACCGACAATATGCACGAGCGCAAGCACAGGATGTTCGAAAAATCCGACGCCTTTGTGGCGCTTCCGGGCGGTATCGGCACGGTCGAAGAGATCGTCGAGATCATGACCTGGGGCCAGCTCGGCCATCATCGCAAGCCGATCGTCTTTGCCAACATCAAGGGGTTCTGGGATCCGATGCTGGCGCTGCTCGACCATATGGGCGGTGAGGGCTTCATCCACACCGCGCACCGGGTGAAACCGCTGGTGGTCGCGGACCCCGAAGCGATTGTCGCCGCCATCATGGTGGCCGGCTCGTCCGTCGACGCGCCGACGGAAGGCGTGCAGTCGGTGATAGACAAGATGTAAGGCAGTAGGGAATAGGCAGTTGGCAATAGGGAAAGACAGCCCCTACTGCCTACTGCCTACGTAAGCGCTGCCTCAAACCGGCAGCGCTTAAGAGCCGCCGCCACCGAAAATGCGACGAAAAAGGCCGCCTCGCCCCACGCCGCCATAGCGCTGGGGAAGAGGGCGTGCGAGCAGGAACTGCTCATGGCCCTCGACAGTCTCGGTGCCGCAATAGCTACACTGCAAAGACCGGGCCAGGGGAACGATCTCCCTTAGCACGGCCAGGAACCCTTCTCCATCGATCGGCACGCTCTTCATCATCCGGAGTTCGCGGGAGAATGTCTCCAGTCCTAGAAAGCGATAGCCGCGCTTCTCCAATTCGGCGCGCAGCCTGGCGAGAGAGGGCTCGGCGCCCCAGAACTCGAAGCGCGTCGGCCGGATGCGGGCATCCGGGGCGATTTTCAGACCGAGGTCGCCAATCGCCTCGGCAGGAAGAATGAGCGGCGCCACGGCGGCAAGTGAATGTTCCTCAAGGTTGAGTGGGAAGGCCAAGGCCTCGGCGGCTGTGCGGGCTACCTCCTCGAAACCGGCGATGTCCTCCGTCGTGAAGTAGAAATCGCGGCGCCCCTCGCCATGCTGTTCAGCGATATAGCAGGCTGGGCAGCCTGCGGCCGCCAGATCCTCGCAGAGCCTTTCGAGGAAGGCGTAGTTCCGACTCGATCCCTTGGGCGTCAAGAGAGCGTCGCGCGGCATCAATTCGTTTGCGCGCGGGGTGAGCTTCAGGAGCAGGATCGGAAGCGACGCTGCAGCACGCAGAAGCGCCATGTTCACCCGCGTGTGAATGAAAAGCTCGCCGCCATCGGGGCGGTAGCGCACCAGGCCACGATGCGGTTCCGCCTCGCGGATGACCTCCTCCGTTTTTTCGTCCGATACCTGTTCGCCGGTGATATCGAATTGAAGCAAAGTCATCGCCTAGCCCTCGCCTCCCGGATCACGTCGCGGTAGGGGCCATCTTGCCAGTTCGCAGCGCCTCAGCCCAGACCTCACGGCCGGGCGTTCTGCATCGCATTTGCGGGACCTTCGGCCGCTATTTCCTCGCCGCCAGCGGCCCGACCGCACGACAGGACGAAGCCGAGTGGCCAGGTGATGAAGATGCCGAGAAGCGGACCGTGGTTGGCTTCGGGCGTGAAGATGACGAGGCCGACGAAGCCGCCAAGAAAGCCGATGATGCCCAGTATCGCGCCCCATTTGAGCATCGGTTCCCCCATCGCCTGCCGATCTACTGCAGCTGATTCCCGTCTCGGAACCAAGCCCTCGAATTGGCGTTGCCTCAGAGAACAGCAACTCAGGAGATCGTCATGCTGCGAGGCGCACTGCACTGGCTCATCGGGATTCCGCTGCCTATCATTCTCATTCTTTGGCTGCTCGGCTATCTGCACTGACGGCCACGCGGGCACGGATGGTGACTCGCCAATCGTGGCAAGCGGCGGTTGCGTGCGCGGCGTGCAACGTCACGGAACCGTCACATGAAACCGGGGCAGCCCGTGCTAGAAACATCGCCGGCCGCAGTTACGCGGCGCTGAAGTCGAAGACCCGGCGAAGCCTCCATGAATATTGCCCTCGCTTCGGAAGAGAACGCCCTGTCGCCCTATCTGCCCGATGAGCAAGGGCTGTTCTTCCTCTATCATTTCACCGCCGACGGCCTGCGCACGAAGGACGCGGCACAAGCGCACTGGACCTGGCGCAGCTACCAGATCTCCGACATGCGCGCGCGCCAGGCGATCGCCAACGAGCAGGCTTTGCCCGCCCCCGTGCGCGAGGCCTTCCTCATCGCCAGCCATGGCTGCCATATCGACCTTGAGGACGACTGGCTCTATGGCGACCTGCCGGACCTGCGCCATGACTATTCGGCCGAAGCGCGTGGGCTCGGCCATTTCCGCTTCGCGCTCAACGACAGGATGCTCATCGGCGCCCGCAAGCAGCCGCTGCAGTCGGTCGACGCGATCCGCAAGGCGGTCGAGAACGGGACGCGGAAATTCCGCTCGCCGGCGGAACTGATCGAGGCCGTCATGGGCCAGTCGCTGGACGGCATGGCGGCCGAGCTCGGCGGCCTATCCGAGACGCTCGACGGCATCGAGGACCGGATCGTGTGCGACGCATGGCACAGCGAGCGGCAAGCGCTGGTCGACGCGCGCCGGCAGCTCGTGGTGATCCACCGGCAGATGGCGACGCTGACCAGCCTGTTTCGGCATCTCGACCATTCGCACCGCAACGACCTGCCCGATCCGGTCAACGACATGGCGGCGCGGCTCTCGCACCGGGCGCACACGCTCTATCACGACGGCGAGCAGTTGCAGGCGCGCACGCGGCTGCTGCAGGACGAGTTGATGGCCAAGCTGACGATGCAGTCCAATCAGCTGCTCTATATCCTGTCCGTTATGACGGCGGTGCTCTTGCCGATGACCATCATCTCGGGCCTGTTCGGAATGAATGTCGGCGGCTTGCCGCTGCTGGACTCGCCGATCGGATTTTGGGTGGTGACGGCGGTGTCGCTGCTCGTCGCTTGCGCCGTCTATCTGTTCGTCAGGCGGCTTGGGCGCGTGTAGGACCGGATCCTTCCGGCCGAGGAGACCATACTCCGGGATTTTGGGTTGTGGTACACAACTCGGAATCGCGGATGCTTCGGCCAGCATCCCGTTTCGATGAGGATGCGCATGGGGTTCGCCAGGAAGCTCAGAACATGGCTCGGGCTCCGCCGAGACAAGACCGCGCTGCCGCCATTTGCGTCCGTTGGCCGTTGGACTTATGGCGTCGAGTCAAAAATGATTTACGGCTGTGGAGCGCACTCCTCGCTCAGGATCGGCGCCTTTTGCTCGATCGCCAATGAAGCGCTTTTCATGTGCAGCGCCAATCACCCGACATCATTCGTTTCCACCTATCCGTTCAAGGTTCGTGTGACGAGGGAGGAGCCGGATGGATCGGACCTGCTCACGAATGGCCCCATCGAGATCGGCAATGACGTGTGGGTCGGGCGCCGCGCCATAGTCATGCCTGGTGTCAGGATAGGAGACGGTGCCGTCGTTGGCGCTGGAGCCATCGTCACCAAGGACGTCGCTCCCTACGCGATCGTGGCCGGCAATCCGGCCAGGCTTATCCGCTACAGGTTCGACGCGCACCAAATCGAAAGCCTGCTTGCGATCCGGTGGTGGGATTGGAGCGACGAGAAAATCCGCGCCGAGCAGCCGGCGTTCTTCGGTTCCATCGACGCCTTCATCGCGGCCCACGCAGCGCCTGAAGCGGCTCGCGCGGGTTTGGGGCCTACGCTGGCGCCCGCAGGTCCTCGATGACAGTGCCGGCGGCGGCGACCTCGGCCTCGTGGGCCGGTTCACGCCAGGTCTCGGCGAGGGCCGCCGCGTACCATTCGCGCATAGCAGGCAGGTCGAGCAGCCGCTTGGGATAGGCGGCCGCGGCGCCTTCGAAAACCAGCCCATAGGACTGCGCCCGAAACGCCACCGGGGCAAAGAAGGCATCGGCGGCGGTGAAGCGCTCGCCAGCGAGGAACGGACCGCCGAAGCGGGCCAGGCCATCGTTCCAGAGGTCGCCGAGACGGAAGAGATCGTGCTTCAGGGCGTCGGACATCGCAAACGGCTCGACGCTGAGGCCGCAGCTCATCGGGCAGAGATTGCGCAGCGCGATGAAGCTCGAATGCATTTCGGCGGCCGCCGATCGCACCCAGGCTCGCGCCTTCGCGTCCGCCGGCCATACGCCCTGATGGCGCTCGGCCAGATATTCGACGATGCTGAGCGAATCCCAGACCGCCCAGCCGTCATCGACCAGGCACGGCACGCGGCCGTTCGGCGAGAACACCCGGTAGAGGGTAAAGCTCGATCCGGTCGGGAACGGGGTCAGCCGCTCCTCGAACGGGATGCCGAGCTCTCGCATCAGCACCCAGGGCCGCAGCGACCATGAGGAATAGTTCTTGTTGGCAATGTGCAAGACGTACACCGGGCATACTCCTTGTTTTGACGCAATTCCGGACGGAAAACCGCTGCGCACTTTTCCTGGAATTGCTTATCTTGCCGCGGGGACCGCCTGGCGCCCCTTGAACATCGACCAGCTGTACATTGCCAGCGCCGCCCAGATCAGGGCGAAGGCGATTGCCTGCGT
>NZ_RZOT01000440.1:0-5244 GCF_003999085.1 Mesorhizobium sp. M4A.F.Ca.ET.090.04.2.1 | reverse complement strand
GAGTGGAGGTGAAGGTAGGTGCACTCCAATTCGTCATTTCCGAACATCGTTTGCAGGTCGGCGGCATCGATCGCCTTCAGCTTCTGGCGGTCGACCGTCATGAAGCCGGCCAGCGAACGGCGCTCGCCACTGTTCAAATTGAACTGCGCCTGCATCGGCTGCAGCAGCCCGAGAGACTTCAGAAGATCGCAATATCGCTTGGTGCGCTGAAAGCGCGACTGATAATCCTGAAGGAAGCCGAGCACCTCTTTCAGGTAGCGCGTCTGCTGTCCGTCGGCGTCGAACAGGCGCTCGCCGCGGCCCTCGCGGTTGATGCCTTCAAAGCTCTCGTCGATGTTGAGGATGAATGTCCGGCCGCTGGCATCGGAGGAGAAAACGAAGGGATAGCGGCGCACGAAAGCCGGAACATATTTGCCGCTCCAGTTGCCGGCATCGTCGACATAAAGGTTTTCGGTCTGCTTCACGCCAAGAATGACCGCCGGCATGATCGACTGTTCGGTGCCCGCGAAAACGATCGGATACTCCGCCGCTGCCTGCGCGAATTCGACAGCCGTCACCGGTACCGAGTTCACATTGCGGGCGAAGGCGTAGGAGTGACCCGTCTTGATCGAAACATCCCTGTGACGGTCCGAGGTTACCGGTTTGGCGTCTTGATAGAAAAGAAGCTGCACAGTCATGAAACCCTCCTTGAGGTGGAAAACTCGGTTAATTTATCGTTTCCGCGATATGTAGAACACTAATACTTCAACACCAAGTATTGATCACACCACCGCGGCGTCGGATTGTAAAGTGAAATGCTGCATTTGGCACGATTCCAAGGTAATTGAGTTAGTTCCAACTACAAGTTATTACCTCCGTTCATGGAAGACTAGACCCGATAGACCCGCAGGAACACCTGCCTGATCCAGCGATACGTACGTTCGTAGAGCGGCACATTGCCGTGAAAGAAGCGGACGTAGATGCGCCCGCCGATGCGGTCGATCTTGCTTGGATTGGCCAGCGCCAATTCCAGATGCATCAAGTTGGCAAGGACCCGCTTCTGCGAAGGATCGGTCGGGTCGAGCGAAAACTCCCCACCGCCCACTCTGCTCAATGCGGCGTTCGGCAAAGTTGCGGTCAGCGAAGGCACCTCGCGTATGATCTTTGCGGGATGCGAAACCGATGGGTCTTCGACGAAGCGCACGTCGACGAACGCCGTATGGTTACGAACCAGATCGGCGTCGCTTTCTGGTATCACGGCGCGCAGTGTCGGCTGATCGAACCGCGTCACATAGGCTAACGTCTCGCCACGGCGCACGAACTTGCCGTCGAGATCCTTCGCCGACGGAATGATCAGAGTACCGCTTGCCTGCGCCCGTACCGTCAGCGCTTCGGCACGGTCGCGCGCGAGGACGAGGTCGGCGCGTGCGAGCCTCAGCTCTTCGGCCACCACTTTGGCGTCGACCTTGTTGGAGAGATCAAGCTTCTCGAGGCGGCGCTCAAGCTCCCCGGCCCTCAGATCCAGCAGGACAGTCCGCGCTTCCAGCAACGGGTCTTCCAACCGCAGGATCGGGGCGCCTCGCTCGATCCGGGCGCCGGGAGTCGCGACAATTTCCGCTACCACGCCATCGACACCGGCATTGACGACTCCGTCGCCCGGCAGCCAGACGACACCCTGCGCGGCGGTCGCGTAGGGCAGCGGGATGACGAAGAATGGCATGGCTGCCAGCGCCAGGCTGGCTGCAACGACGGCGAAGGCCCTCCCCCTCGTCCTTCTCAATGATGGGCTCGTGAACAGGAACCACAGCTGGCGCGCCAGCGGCACGCCAACCATCAGCACCAGCGCCCACCCGGCCATCATCATGCCGACGACGAAGAAGCGCTGGCTGACCAGTGTGACGATCGCCACCATGACGCCGATCCACGCCCCGCACGTAGTAGGTCTTGCCGTCTTCCAGCCCGCCGATCGGCAGATTCTTGGCGTTGACCAGCGAATGCGTATCACTGGCACCAACATTGAGGGCGGGATCGGCGCTGAGGCCCTTGTTCGGGTTCAGCGCGATGATCGGCTGATCGAAGGTCTTCGTCAGCGTGTCTTCGGTGACGCTGTTCGCGACGGTAAGGATCAGCGTGCTGCCGGATACGCTGGCGATCGTGAACGTGCCGGAATTGGCGCCGCCGCCGCCGATGAACAGCGTGCCGGCTGCGAAGCCGTTGTCGGCCCAGTTGAGGCCGTCAGTGCGGATGATACGGTCGCCAGCGGCATTGCGAACGAACTGCACCTCTTCGGTAATCGCGTCGTTACGCTTGAGCTGGATCGTCGAGGAATTGACGACGTGCACGCGATAGGTCTGGCCGTCGACCAGGCCGCCGATCGCCAGACCCGTTCCGCCGCTCGCATTCTTGACGTCATAGACGACGTGCTCGCCCTCGGCGAAACCGTGCGCCAGCGCATTTCCATCATCGTCGAAGAAGCGGATGTTGTCGGCGTTGCTATCTGCGATCGGCGAGCCGTCGGGATTGAGGCTGTTCGAATTGACGTCCACCTGGCGACTGACGAAGGTGCGCGCGTCCGGTGCCTCATAGGTCACCGCCGTCCCGTTGACGAAGCCATGCCCGGATATGGTGATGCTGTTGCCCGCGACGTCGTCCGGCTGGAAATTCTTGAGGTAGTTCTGTGGGTTGACCGCCTTGTCGAAGGTGCTCACCAGCTTGATGTGCGACCCGTCGATGACCAGCACATAATAGAGGTTGCCCTCGGTCAGGCCAAAGCTGTCGACCGTTTCGTCCGGTCCCGGATAGTAGCGGACGGCATCGCCGCTCAGGAAATTATGGCCACCCGCGAACTCGATGATCTCGGTGTCTGGATCGATGTCGGCGGCGTTGAAGACGGAGCCGAAATAGAGCGTGTTCGGATCTGTCACGCCTGCATTGACGACATTGATCACGCTGTACTGGCGGTTCACAGCCGAATCGGCCGGGTCCGGCCAGTTGAGGCCGGGAATGACGGCGCCGCCGCTTCCGGCATCATATTCGACCGTGTCGCCGGTCACCAGTCCGTGCCCGTTGACAGTGATCGTGTTGGCGGTGCCATCGACATCGAGGATCTCGTAGGTCGGTTGAACGCCGGGGATCGGCGACGCAGAGGCTTCGACCAGGATATCTCCGGTCGCATTGATCACCGCGCCCGCGCCGATCGAGCTTGCAACAGTCGGGCTGACATTGGTCGTCGCATCCGAAGCGCCGGCGCCGAAAATGCCGCCTATCGAAATACCGACAACCTTGGCGTCGCCTTCGGTTTGCGCCTGTGCCTTGAGCCGGACATTGCGCGCCGACTGGATCGAGGTGTTGTTGCCGATCGAGGCGCTGACCGACGATGGGCTGGCTGTTGCGACTGCGCTGTTGATCGTCAGCGCGCCGAGAACGCCGCCACCGGCGGCTTCAGCCACGGCGAGCGCGCCGTTGACAGCGAGGGCTTCGACCTTAATGTCGGTGACCGAGACGATGTTGGCGTTCATCGCGGCGTTGCTCTGGCCATTGGCCTCGGCTTCGGCCACGGAAGCACCGACCGCCGCGGCGCCGAACGAATTCGCTTCGGAATTGGCGACGGCATAGTTGCGAATGCGCGACTTGATGTCGATGTCACCGGTGATGGTGAATGCGCCGCCGGCACCGATCGTGGTGTTGGCAACCGCATTGGACCGCGCGGTCGGAACCGAGCCCTGGCCGCTGAACAAGCCGCCGCCGGAGGCTTCCGCATAGGCCTTCGCCCCGCGGTCGGTCGCCGTCTCGCCCTCGTAATTGTGTGACGACAGCATGACGATGCCGCCGGCGTGAATCGTCGAATTGCCGCCGATCGATGCGGCCACCGTCGGGACGACATTGACCGTCGCCAGGCTGGTGCCGGCCGCCAGCGCGCCGACCGAAAGCGCGAACACGTCGCCGGTCGCATCGTGCAGCGTCCACGCCTCGACCGTGAGGAGGCCCGTCGCATTGATGTTGGCGCCGCCGCCAATCGATGCCTCTACGTTCGGCTGAACATCGACGAAGGCGAAATTGAAGGTGAGCGCGCCGAGCCCCGCGGCAAGCGCGAAGGTGTCGGAATCCGCGTTGATCGTCGAGTCCGCATGGACGGTGATGGCTCCGACGGTGTCGGTCTGCCCGATCTGACTGCCCGCGCCGATCGTGGCCAGGACTTCCTTGGTGTTGTCGTCGTCATCGCCGATGGTGACGTCGCTGTAGGACGCGCCGACGGCCACCGCGCCGGCCTGTATGCCGGTCGTCAGCACGTCGAACGTCTGGTTGCTGGTCGCCGAGACCGTAAGGCTGGCCGCGTCGTTGACCACTGTGTTGTCGAGCAAGCCGGCCTGAATGCGGCTGGTATCGTTGACCACCGCGACCGATGCGCCGAGGCCGACGAAGCCGGCCTGCAAGGCGACGGTTGTGACATCGACATCCTGGCCGAAATGGCCTTCGACTCGGATGGCATTGCCAGCCTTCAGGCTTCCGCCGGCCTTCGCTCGCACCTGCCCCGACACATTGACGACGGAAATCGAGGCGCCCAGGCCAACAAGACCGGCGCCCAGGCTGCCGACCAACATGTCGACTTCCATCTGTTCACGCGCGTTCACGACGATGTCGTGACCGGCCTCGACCGTGGCGCCGCCTTCGACGGACGCGGTGGTGCCGCGCTCGTCGGTGACGGCGGCCGTTAGCTTGTTAGTCAGGGCGCTGGAGGTCAGCGCGTTGGCGCCGACCTTGTCGCGGGCGCCTTCAACGCCGGCCTTGACCCGCGAGTCGGCCGTATTGCTGTTGGCGCCGCTGCCGAAGCGGCTCAATTCCCCAGTGACGCCTTCGACACCGTCGTCGGCCTGGCCGCCGGCCTCGTCATTGGCGGTCTTGGGGCTTCCGTCGTCCTTCGTCGCGTTGCCGCTGCCACCTTGGTTGTCCTGATAGGAGTCGCTGAATTCCTCGCCGACCGACCAGACCGACACGGACGCGCCGAGCCCGCCGACGCCGATGCCGCCGCTGAAGGCGAACCCACGCAGAACCTTGATTGCAACCGCGTTGACCGACACGTCGCCGCGCGCCCGCACCATGGCGTCGGCGTTGATCGCGGCAACCGTGTCGTTCTTGATGCTACCGAAATCGATGCCACCGGCCAGGCCGATGAAACCGGCGCCGAGAGCGCCCGCAAAGGACGTGACCCGGACCTCGTTCGCAGCGTTGACATAGACGCCCTGCGCGCCCGCGACCGTGCCCGGA
>NZ_RZOT01000043.1:0-17613 GCF_003999085.1 Mesorhizobium sp. M4A.F.Ca.ET.090.04.2.1 | reverse complement strand
GATCTGGAACCGCAACTTCGTCGAAAGCGTGCAGATCACCATGGCCGAGGATTTCGGCATCGACGGTCGCGGCAAATTCTATGACGATGTCGGCTGCATCCGCGACGTCATCGAGAACCACCTGCTCAACATCCTGTTGCTGCTCGCCATGGAGCCGCCTGTCGGCCGCTCGGCCGACGACCTGATCGACGAGAAGGTCCAGGTGCTCCGCGCCATCCGCACGCTGACGAAGGACGATGTCGTGCGCGGCCAGTTCGACGGCTATCTGGCGGAGCCGGGTGTGCGCCCGAACTCCCCGGTCGAAACCTTCGCCGCCGTCCGCTTCTTCGTCGACACTTGGCGCTGGCAGGACGTGCCCTTCTTCATCCGCGCCGGCAAGAACATGCCGGTGCATGCCACCGAGGTGATCGTGCGGCTGAAACGGCCGCCGCTCGACGTCTTCGACCCGATCAAGCCGGACGACGCCAACTATGTCCGCTTCCGCATCGACCCGCAGGTGGCGATCTCGATCGGCGCCCAGCGTAAGGTGGCCGGCGACGACATGGTCGGCGAACAGGTGGAACTGACGGCGCTCGATGACAGCAAGGGCGACATGCCGCCCTATGAGCGCCTGATCGGCGACGCCATGAACGGCAACGGCCAGCTGTTCACCCGCCAGGATGCGGCCGAGCTTGCCTGGCGCATCGTCGGCCCTGTGCTTGGCGACACGACGGCGCCGCACATCTACGCGCCGAAGAGCTGGGGACCGGCCGATGCCCTGAACGACTTCGGTCCGCCGAACGGCTGGATCAACCCATCGAAATAGGGGCTGGGAGGCAACGACATGGCCAAGGCGGCAAAGCCGGCGGCGGCGGATGCGGAACAGATCGTGCTGACGATCGACATCGGCGGCTCGCATGTCAAGATCCTGACCAGCGCCGGCGGCGAGATGCGCCGCGCCGAGTCCGGGCCTGGCCTGACGCCGCAGCAGATGATCACCTCGGTGAACACGCTGGCCGAAGGCCTGCCCTATGACCTGATTTCGATGGGCTACCCCGGTCCGGTCGCCCACAACCGGCCTTTCGCCGACCCCGCCAATCTCGGCAAGGGTTGGGCGGGCTACGACTTCGCCGCCGCCTTCGGCAAGCCGGTGAAGGTTATCAACGACGCGCTGATGCAGGCCATCGGCAGCTATGAGGGCGGCCGCATGCTGTTCCTCGGCCTCGGCACCGGCCTCGGCGCCGCGATGATCGTCGACAATGTCGCCCAGCCGATGGAACTCGCCCATCTTCCCTACAGGAAGGGCGGCAGCTTCGAGGACTATGTCGGCGAGCGCGGGCTGGAGAAACGCGGCAAGAGGAAATGGCGCAAATCCGTCTTCGATGTCGTCGACAGGCTTCGCGCCGCCCTGCAGCCGGACTACGTGGTCATCGGCGGCGGCAATGTCGACAAGCTTGATGAAATGCCCGCCGATTCCAGGCGCGGCGACAATACGCGCGCTTTCGAGGGCGGTTTTCGACTGTGGCGCGACAAGGCGCTGATCGTCTGATAGTATTATAGCTCAGTATAGTTGTTCAAAATAACGTGTTTCGTGGCGCGAAGTCATTGCGTTATCCAGATTTGCCGACTAGGAGTCGCGCCATCCCCCTACCGACGGAGACATAAATTGGCCGACGACAGCAACGACGCTCGCAAGGAAATCGACCTGCTCGAGCTTACCGCCCACATCGTTTCCGCCTATGTCGAGAAGAACCGTCTGCCTGCCTCCGGCCTCAGCGACCTCATCGCCAGCGTCAGCGCCTCGATCAGCAGCCTCGGCCAGCCGCCGGCCCCGGTCGCCGCGCCGCTCGTCCCCGCGGTCAACCCCAGGCGCTCGGTGACGCCGGACTACATCATCTGCCTCGAGGACGGCAAGAAATTCAAATCGCTGAAGCGCCACCTCGGCGTCCATTTCGGGCTGACGCCGGAAGCCTATCGCACCAAGTGGGGCCTGCCGGCCGACTACCCGATGGTCGCCCCCAACTATGCCGCCTCGCGCTCCGAGCTGGCGAAGTCGATCGGCCTCGGCCGCAAGGCCGCCGAGCCGGTCAAGGCCAGGGGCAGGAAGGCCAGGGTTTCGGCCTAGAGCGGTTCACCGTTTCACGGAAACGTCGAACCGCTCTATCCTTGTTTTGACGCTATTCCAGGAAAAACCGTTTCACACCTTTCCTGGAATTGCTCTACGGCACGTTGAGACTCCCCTCGAGGCCGGTGACCGCGAGAGCGACTTCATGACCGTCCCACACCCGCGCCCAGCGTGACGAGAAGCTCGTCCAGCTGCTCGAACTGCTCGGGCATACCGCCCTCCATCCCGGCGATGGCCTCGTCGAGAGCTTCCTTCGAGGGATAGAGTTCGTGCAGCACCAGAAGCGTCTTGTCACCTCTTTCCTCGAACGTCACCGTGGTCACGGCACCGTCATCACTTTCCTCATTGGTCCAGACGAGGCGCGAGTTCGGTATCACGTCGATGTACTTGCCGACGAATGCCATTGACTCTAAGGCATCGTGGCCAAATTCGACCCGGTATCTGCCTCCGACACGAACATCCATCTCGCAGGAAAGCAGAGGCACGCCTGCCGACTTCGGCGCCCACCACCGCTTGAACAGCTCGGGTTTGGTCCACGCCTCGTAGACGATGCGGACCGGGCCGTCGAAAATACGCGTAACGACCAGCTCACACTCGGACTTCCGTTCGACCGTCGTGCGGCTCGTCATAGGGCTGCGCTCACTCTCTTTTCTTACGTCCATCAATCTTCTCCTTCCGTTTTCAGTTCCTCGACAACCTTGTCCAACTCGTCGAAGCGTGCGTCCCAGAGCTGGCGGTACCTCTCGATCCATGCCGCCTCTTCCTCCATCCGGCGCAGGCCGAGCTTGCAGGTCCGAACGCGCCCGACTTTCTTCGTGATGACGAGCCCCGCCTGCTCCAGGACGACGACATGCTTCTTCATACCCGTGAGGGTCATGTGGAACTTTTCGGCAAGCTCCGTGATCGAAGCTTCTGCACTTCCGAGTTGCTCCAGCACGCCGCGCCGGGTCGCGTCGGAGAGCGCGGCGAACGAGGCATCAAGGCGGACTGTCGTATACTGAACCATTTGGTTCAGTATTAGCGCATGGATCGACGGCTTGCAAGGGGAGGTCGAGCGCGCTGTGTTGCCGACCGCTTCCCCCTCAACCGAACGCTCGCCGCTGCCTTCATTAGTTCACGGTGAATTTCGACGACGCCCGGGACAGGCTCGTGCCTGAGCCAATAGTTTCAACGACTGGAACAGAAGCCTGCCGGCGAATCCGCCTTGGCAGGCTTCATGCTTTTGTGGCTTGGATAGTCCAAGCAGTCTGGGGGGAGCCATGATGGTGATCGAGAGGGAGGCGCCGGAGGAATACGGCTACGACCGTATTCGCTATAACCTTTCCGAAAGCTCGATTGCCGACCAGAAACTCTCCGACATCGGTCTCACGCTGCCCGATCTCACCCTGTTCTACGGCGAACATCGCGGCGATAAGGAGTTGCGCGCGCTGGTCGCCGCGCAGGACGAGAGCCTTTCGCCCGATGACGTGCTGGTCACCGCGGGTGCCGCCGGCGCGTTGTTCATCATCGCCACATCGCTGCTTTCGGCCAGCGACCATCTGGTGGTCATCAGGCCCAACTACGCCACCAACATTGAGACCCCCCGGGCGATCGGCTGCCCTATCTCCTATGTCGACCTCGACTTCGACGACGGCTTCGCCGTCGATGTCGATCGTCTCGCCGCGGCGATGCGGCCGAACACCCGCCTGATCAGCGTCACCTGCCCGCACAATCCGACCGGCACGATGATGAGTCGTGCCGATCTCGACGCGCTCGTGGCGCTCGCCGAGAGCCGGCAATGCCATCTCCTGGTCGACGAGACCTATCGCGACCTTTCCTACGGCCGGCGCCTGCCGGCGGCCGCATCGCTCAGCCAACGCGCGATCAGCGTCTCGTCGCTCTCCAAGGCCTTCGGCATTCCGGGCATCCGCATCGGCTGGCTGGTCACTCGCGACGCCGCGCTCCAGGAAAGGTTCCTCGCCGCCAAGGAGCAGATCGGCATCTGCGGCAGCGTCATCGACGAAGGCATAGCGCGCGGCATGCTCGAGCGTCGCGATGCGTTCCTCGCAATACTTCTGCCCGAGATGGCCAAGCGGCGCGACATCGTGCAGGCATGGATCGACCACGAGCCGCTGGTCGACTGGGTGCGGCCGCAAGGCGGCGTTGTCGGCTTCCCAAGGCTCAAAGTCGATCCCGAATTCGACCTCGATCGCTTCTACACAAGGCTGCTGGAAGACCACGGCACCTATGTCGGCCCCGGCCATTGGTTCGAAATGCCGAAGCGCTTCTTCCGCGTCGGGTTCTGTTGGCCGAAGGAGGCCGACTTGCGCGGTGGGCTGGAGGCCATTTCCGCCGCGCTCAGGGACTGACTTTCCGGTCCGCCTTGCCGCCAGCCGGAAATTTCTTGATCCAGCGCGATTCTGCCACACATCCCGCCGCGAACTTTGCTAGAAGGTCATCTGGCCGGACCAGCGCCCATCGTGGAAGTTGCCCCGCCGGCCTTTTTTCGCAACGGGGCCTTTCTCTCCATGGCACTTGAACAGACTTCGCCGGACCAGCGCTATGCCGCTTTCCGGCACAGACCCTTCCTCAGCTACTGGGTGGCGCGCTTCCTCACCACTTTCGCCACCATGATCGTCTCCGTCGCGGTCGGCTGGCAGGTCTATGATCTGACCCGCGATCCCTTCGACCTCGGCATCGTCGGCATCGTCCAGTTTCTGCCCTCGCTGCTTTTGGTGTTGGTCACCGGCGTCGTCGCCGACCGCTTCGGCCGCCGCCTGATCATGACCTTGTCGTCGCTGATCGAAGCGGGCTGTGCGGTTGCGCTCTTGCTGCTTACGTTGCGCGGCCTCGCCGGCCCGCTGCCCATCTTTGTGGTGCTTGCGATGTTCGGCATAGCGCGCGCCTTCTATGGACCGGCTTCATCCTCGCTGTTCGCCAATCTGGTGCCGCCGGAGGACTTCGCCAACGCGATCGCCTGGAATTCTTCTGCCTGGCAGACAGCAACCATTGTCGGCCCGGTCGCCGGCGGCCTGCTCTACGGGCTTTCGGCGGAGACGGCCTACATCACCGCCGCCGTCCTGATGCTGGTTGCAGCCCTCCTCGTCTTCACCATTCCGAAGCCCGCCCAGCAGACCGCCACCGACAAGCCGACGATGGAAACGCTGTTCGCCGGCTTCCGCTATATCTGGAGCGAGAAGATCGTGCTCGGCGCCATCTCGCTCGATCTGTTTGCCGTGCTCCTGTCGGGCGCCTCGGCGCTGCTGCCGGTCTATGCGCGCGACATTCTCGAACTCGGTCCCTGGGGCCTCGGCCTGCTGCGCTCGGCACCGGGCATCGGCGCCATCTGCGTCGCCGTCTGGCTGGCCGGCCACCCGATCCGCGACCATGCCGGCAAGATCATGCTGGGCTTTGTCGGTCTGTTCGGCGCTGTCACCGTTCTGTTCGGCGTTTCAACCATCACCTGGCTGTCGATCTTGGCCCTCGCCTTGCTCGGCGCCACCGACATGTTCAGCGTCTATATCCGCGAGACACTGATCCAGCTGTGGACGCCGGATGACGTGCGCGGCCGCGTCAATGCGGTGAACCAGGTCTTCGTCGGCGCCTCCAACGAAGTCGGCGAGTTCCGCGCCGGCACCATGGCGGCGCTGATCGGCACCGTGCCCGCCGTGGTGATCGGCGGCATCGGCGCGGTGGCCGTCGCTGGGCTGTGGGCTTGGCTGTTTCCGGCGCTGCGCCGGGTGCGGCATTTGAACAGCCGGAATTGAGCGCCGAATCTATACCGCTGGATCGTCGCACTTCGGCAGGTCAGGGTCGGCGGCTTGTCTCGCTGCCCCAGTTCGGGTTTTGCAGATCTCCGTGCAGGCAATAGTCGAAAGCATAGCACGTGTCGGTAGCGGGCCGGGTTTCCCAGAATGAACAGGCGAGATTCGCGGTCCGCACGACGCGCTCTCGCGCTTGCTCAGCGCCCATGCCGAGGATCAGGGAACCGTCCTTGCGCTCGCGCAGCCACTTCTCGATGTCATATCCTAGGTCTTGCGCGTTCTTGAAGCTCAGGCCCATCGTGAGATTGGTTTCCAGTGCGGCGGTGGTCGCATCAGGCCAAAGCGGCGCAAGCGCAAGTTCCGATCTTGTCATCTCGCCATCTCGCAGGACAGCGCAATCCACCCCTATGGCGACGCGTTGCGCCGCCCGCCATCTGGCCATGTCGCTGCGTCCGGTCGGACCGTATATGCAGAGCGTGTCGAGGAAGTCCCGATGGGGGCGGTCCCGATCGAATGCCAGATCACGAAATTCCAGCGCCGCAATCGCTTCGACAAGCGAAACTCCCCTTCGCGCAGCTTCGGTCGCGTCCTGCCAAGCGGCGACAGCATAGTCGCTGCTTATGATATTGCGCTGGTAGAAGTCGGGAAGGCCCTCATCGAGTTTGGCCAGCGGCGTCTCAAGGGCGTCCAAGGCCTCACGCCGGGCGTCATTGCGAACACCATCGAAAACGAATTCAGTCCACGTTACGAAGACTGCCCGGATTGAATGTAGGCGGATGGGAAGGTCTATTTCGCGCCCCAATCCCCAGGGCCCATCGCCAATGCGTGCAATTCCAGGGAAGGCGCGCATGGCCGCTCGCAATGCGACCAGGCGCTCGCTCGCATCGTCGGAGATGTCGGCGAGCATGGCGCGAGGCGAAACATCGTCCGCAAGTCGCTCGCTCCAGAATCTGAGCCGTTCAGATGGGTGCATTGGGTCTCGGGATCGGCTTGCCGGCAAGGGGAAGATAATCTTACAGCATAGTACCTAAGATTGCCTGCACGCGACGTCAGGATGGCGAACCGCCGGACCGGCAGGGAACTCCCAACGGCGCGCTCTGCTAATCCGAAAAGCTCACGCCAACGCCGCGCTGCCGAAAATAGGCCTGCATCAACTTGCGGCCAGAGCGGTTGTTCTGTGCCAGCCTGGCCGGATCGAACACCGCCTGCTTTTTCCCCTCTCGCGTCAACGCTGCCTTGAGTGTCGCGATATGTGCATCGATGTCGGCATTATCCGCTTGGAGTGAGGCGTAGATGTTCTCGGTCGCCTCGGCCACGGTGAGTTCGTTCACAGCTGTCGTCCTTTGATTGATTTGGGCGGGCGCTTAGCACAGATTCGCGGCGCCGCCGAGAGCGACGAGACTGCAGCTTGGGCGCCAAGCTTGCGCCGACAACGGCTGAATAAGCCGTCAGCAGACCTGCAGCCTTCGGCTCCAGACATATATCGGACGGTCAATCTACGGGGCTTAGGCCGGCAACCGGGCTAAAGCGGACACCAGCGCCATCTGGTAAGCGCGGCCCTCCGTAAGAACGCCTTAGCGTCCGCCCACTCCGTGCTATAATTGGACTATCGACGCCGACCTAACTAAGGCCGACCGCCATTTCAGCATGCCCAAAGACGTATGTGTCGCACATGGGCTCAAGCCACTCGCCCGCACATCCGTCGTGAATCAACCCGGGAGGAGGGATCAGCATGCCAGAACGTCTGAACATAGGCCCGCTGCAACTTGGCGAAACGGCGCCCAATTTCGTGCTCGACGCGATTACCCGCGAGGGCAAGATCGCCATCGACGATTTCCGAGGCGAGAAACCAGTGCTGGTCGGACTGTATAGAGGCTTGCATTGCCCCTTTTGCAGGCGCCATATCGCCATACTTTCGCAGCTCACCCCAGCCCTCAATGCGAAGGGCATCGATAGCCTGACGGTGGTAAACACACCTGTCGAGCGGGCGCGCCTTTATCTCCGCTACCATCCGATGCTAGGCCTACTCGCGGCATCCGATCCGGAGCGGACTTCACACCGCGCCTTTGGGTTGCCGAATATGCAAATCACCGAAGACGAGAGCGCATGGCCGCAAAAGGTTTCGATGAGCGATGTGAAGTCGATACGGGTCGAATTGCCGGACGAGATGCCGGAACCGATGGACCCGTTTGCGGCGCTCGAATATCTGAACAAGAAAGACGGCTACGATATCACTGAAGCGGACCAACAGATGATGGCAACCGGCATAGGGCAGCTCGTCGGCCAGTTCCTGCTGGACCGCGATGGCGTCGTTCGCTGGGCCTCCAACGAGGTCCTCGATGGCGGCCTATTCGGCGCCCCGAACACTCGGGAGCTGATGTCGGCAGCGTCACAAATCGGAAGGTAAGGTCAAGCTCCGCTGCCCAAAGCAATTGGGTTTTATCCCACCGCCGGCTTGCCGAATATCAGCCCCAGGAATTCGCCCAGCCAGCGCTTCAGATGCATGTCCCAGATCAGCCGGCCGCCGAGATGGTCGCGGCCGGGCTGCGCGCCTGGCAGTTCGAAGCGGTGCGCGCCGCGCACCACCCAGCGCTGCATCATCGCCCGGGTCAGCTCGCCGTGGAACTGAATGCCCCAGGCATTGTCACCGTAGCGGAAGGCCTGGTTAGGATAAGTCTCGGCCGTCGCCAAGAGCGTCGCGTCCTTCGGCAGCGAAAACCCTTCGCGATGGAACTGGTAGACCATCTCCGGCCAATGCATCAGCTTCCTGCCGGCTTCCGTCGCCTTCAGCGGATACCAGCCGATCTCGACCAGCCCCTCGCCGTGACCTTCCACCTTGCCGCCGAGATGGTTGACCAGCATCTGCGCGCCCAGGCAAATGCCGAGCAATGGCCGGTTCTCCTTCAGCGGAATGTTGAGCCAGTTGGTCTCGCGGCGGACGAAATCGTCCTCGTCATTGGCACTCATCGGCCCGCCGAACACCACCGCGCCCGCATGGCCGTCCAGCGTGCCCGGCAATTCATCGCCGAGCGGCGGCCGGCGGATGTCGAGATCGAAACCTTCTTCCAGAAGCATATGGCCGACGCGGCCGGGGCTCGAACTCTCCTGATGCAGCACGATCAGGATCTTTGGTCTCGAACACGGTCTGGGAGGCATCGTGAGGCGGGACCCCGGCTATTCGTCGCCCTGACTATTCATCGCTTGAGGTTCCGCGTGCCCCCGGCGCCCGGGCCGCCGCCTTTTGGCGCGCCTCGACGCGGTCGCGCCGTTCGACGCCGATCAGCTCGGCGACGCGCCACACGGTGTTGTCCTCCAGCTCGTGCAATTCGCCGTCGGCATAGACGATCTCCCACATCAGGCCGACGAAAGCCTTGCGCGCCTCGGCGTCGAGATGGCGTTTCAACACGCTGGTGAAAGCATAGAGGTCGATCGCCTCATTGTCGGCGCGCTCGCCTGCGGCCGCCAGCGCATCGAGCTCCTCTCCGCCGATCGAATAGGTCTGCGCCAGCACCGCCTTGAACCGTTCCCACTCGACGTCCTGGCGCACGCCGTCGGCGTTCATCACGTGATAGAGCAGCGCCGACGCGGCGACGCGCGGGTCGTCCGCGTTGGCGCGCGCGCCGGCTCCGCCTGGCAGATCCCTCAAGAAGGACAAGACGCGTTCGAACATCACTTCATTCCCATAGCGCCGGGATCGCTCCCGGCCTCAAAACAAACGAAACCGGCGCGGCGCCTTTTCCGCCTCGTCCGGGTCGACGCCGGGGTCGTCGGGCAGCCTCGCCAGTTCCTCCGCCGGCTCCACCCCTTCGGCATCGTCAGGCACGGCGGCAAAGGCGGCGGCGGTGACCGGTTTGACCTGATCCGCATCGGACGCCGCCGACCCAACCGCCGAAACGGCGTCAAGCGTCTTTTCCTTCGCCGGCTCCGGCGACACGGCGATCGCCGGCACGACGGTCTCCGCAGCCTCGTCATGGCTGTCGATGAGATGGCCGAGACGCTCCATCGGCGCCCGCCATTCGAAGGCGTCGAGCTTGCCGGTGACCGGCGACACCGGCACCCAGCGTTCGGAGATGACGCCGTCGGCGACCCAGGCAGGATCGCGCGGCGCCCTGACCGCCTTGGAGAGCAGCTGCCTGACCTTGCCCTGGTCGCCGGTCTCAGCCTCCTCGATGTCGGCCAAAAGCAGATAGGCGCCTTCGCGCCGGTCCATGCGGATCGCCGCATCCGCCTCGCGCCGGGCGGTGGCGAAGTCCTGCGCGTCGAGCGCCGCGCGGGCGACGGCCATCGACGACTCCGCATGGTTCTTCTTCAGGTCCTGCAGCTTCTTCGCCCGGTTCAGCCGGTCGCCGACGGCATCGCCAGGACGGGCATGAGTATAGAGCTCGGCGATTTCCGGGTGCGGCTCGGCCCGCCACGCCGTTTCGAGGATCCTGGAGCCCTTGCGCACATCGTTCTGCCGGAACAGCAGCTTGGCGGCGGCGACCGCCGCCGGTGCGAATTCCGGCACCAGTCTGTTGGCTTCGAGCGCCGCGGTCCTCGCCGCATTGGCGTCGCTGTCGATCAGCGCCTCAGCCTTGGCGGTGAGCAGCACGGCCCGGCGCCGGTTGGCGGCATCGCGTTCGATCTGCCGTGTCGACTTCTGCGCCTCGACCAGCTTCAGCGCGCCGTCCCAGTCGCCGCGCCCGGTCAGCTCCTCCAGCGTCGATTCGGCGGCCCACGCAAGCTGCGGCGCCACGGCTGCGGCGCGGCCGGCATAGTGCCTGGCGGCATTGCGGTCGCCGAGGCGCTCGGCCTCCAGATAGAGCCCGCGCAAGCCGAGCAGCCGCATCTCGGGATCGTCGAGCATCGCCTCGAATTTTTCGCGCGCGCCTTCGTGATCGCCTTCCAGCAGCGAGGCCTGCGCCTCCAGGAGATGGATCAGCGGCTCCTGGTCGGAGCGGATCAGCTTGGCCGCTTCCTTGGTCTTCTTGCGGGCCAGCGCGCCATCGCCGGCGCCGGCGGCGATCATGCCGGTCGACAGCGCCTGGTAGCCGCGGTCGCGGCGGCGCACCCGGAAATAGCGCGAGATGGTGTAAGGGCTGTTCCATAGCGACTTCACCAGCCACCACAGGATCATCACCGCGGCGACGACCGCGACCACCGCCACCGCCGCCACCATCAGGCTGACCTGATACTGATAGCCGTTGAAGGTGATCACCATGTCGCCGGGACGATCGGCCAGCCAGGCGAAGCCGAGCCCGAGCGCAAAGACGACGGCGAGGAAGATGAGGATGCGGATCATCTGGTCTCCCTCACGCCTTCATCGCGCCGGCAATCAGCGAATCGATCAGCTTTTCGACCTCGAGCCGCGCCTTCAGCTTGCCGGCAAAATCGGCGCCGGCCGACTTCACTGCCTCCGGCAACGTGTCATATTCACTGAGCGCCTTGGCATAGTCGCCCTGGTTGACCGCCACCTCCATGCGCGCCACGGTCTCCGGCGCGCCCTTGCCTTCGACGGCGCCGATCGGCCGGACCTTGACCAGCGATTCGGCGCTCGACATCAGCACCTGCAGGAAGCCTGCATTCTGGTCGACAGGCGTGGCGGCGGCGACCATCGCATTGGCGGCGGCATCGACCTCGGCGGCGATGTCCGTACGGGTCGAAACGCCCTTCTCGGCATAGGCGCGCAGCGTCGCGATCTCCGGCGCATCGGGCGCAATCGCCGCGAAAGTCTCGAGTTCGGCGGCGAATGGCGCCCCGCGATCGAGCGCCGACTTCAGCGCCGACGCCGCGATGGCCATCGCGATTTTGGGCTGCGAGGCCTGCGCCTCGACCTTGCCGGAGAGCTGCGACACCGACTGCTCCAGCGCCGCCAGCCGGCCGTCCTGCGCCTTCGCCGCCTCGCCGGCGGATTTCACCAATGCGTCCAGCCCGGCGAGCTTTTCATCGAGCGGCCCGAGATCGACCGGCGCCGCACTGCCGGCCTTCTGCAGGTCGGCGATCGCCGTCTCGACCTGCTTGAGCTTGTCGCCAAGTGCCGCTACCCCGGCCCCGTCACCGGCGCCGCCTTGCTCGACCGCCGATTTCAGTGCCGCGACATCGCTCGTGACCTGATCCAGCGCCGACGACAGCCCGTCGACCTTGGCGGCATCGCCATTGCCGCCCGCTTGCTTCAAGCCCGCGATCTCGCTCTTCAGCGCGGCGATCTCGCCATTGACGCCGTCGAGCGAGACGCCGCCCGACCCCGGCGCGCCGATGAGGCCGGCGAACTGCAGGCCGCCGGCTGCGGCCAGCGCGATGACGCCGCCGATCACGCCGGCGGCAATGCCATTGAGGCCGCCGCGTTTCGGCTGCGGTGCCATATAGTCCTCCCTCGCGCGGGTTGCTTTCGGCGCGTCTTCGGCGGCCGCCCTGGCCGAGGCATCCTCGAAACTGTAGTCGGAAGCGTGCGTCTGATTCGGCGGCAGGTCGGACCCAGCCGGATAGGGGCGTTCCGCCTCATCCGAGCCCTTGGCGGCGGCGTCTTCCGTTCCGGCCCGCGTTGCGGCGTCGCTGTGCTCCCAGGGCTCATGATCGACCTGGTCGGCATGCACCGGCTCCGCCGGGGCCTCGGGTTGCGAAGCGCTTGCGGCTTCCTCCGCCTCGGCCTCGACAGTCTTCGCCGCATCCTCCTCGATGATGCGCGAGACGGCGCCGGGCTCGAGTTCGATCGTCACCGGCTCGCGGCGGCTCTTCGAATGTCGCATCTTCGGCGTCTTGACCATTGCTTGGGCTCCGCAAATTGGCTTGGGATGGTTCAAAGGGTCTAGAGCTGAAGGATGCTCTAGCACATCGCCAAGCGGTGAAAAGGGGCGGCGTGATGACACAGGCCCTAAGCAGGCATTCCTTGGCAAGCCAACGAATGCCTGCTTAGGCATTTTGTCTTGTCGCAGATTCTTGTCGGAAAACCGTGTGACACTTTTCGGAATCTGCTTAGCGTCCGGCCAGCAATAGCCCGATCAGCGCGTCTTCCTGCGGTTCCCCGGCGACGCGAACCCGTTCGGGAGCGACGCCGTCGAGCGCTGCGGCGATACGTCCCGACAGCGCGAAAAATCTGGTCTTTTCAAAATGATCGCCGAGCGCCGGCCGCCGGATCAGGACCTGCATCGCCAGGGCGGCTTTGGCCGAATAGAGCAGGACCGCATCGACCGGCCCGCCGGACAGCCGCGCAACCACATCCGCGTCAGAATAGTTGAGCGCGATCGTGTCGTAGGTTTCGACGGCGCGGACCGGAATATCGGCCGCCGAGAGGCGCTGCTCGAAGGCAGGAAAGCGCACGCGGCCGCAGAGATAGACGATCGTCCCTGCCGGAGAGCCGCCGGCGATCGCATCGGCCAGCGCCACGGCATCGCCGGGGCCTTCGCTCACCGACACGAAGCCTGCCTTGCGCGCCGCTTCCGCAGTCCTTTCGCCAACTGCATGGCAGGGCAAGGCAGCCAGTGCGGCGATGAGCTCCCGCGACGCGTGGCGCACAGCGTTGGCGCTGGTAGCTGCGACCGCCATAGCATCCTTCCGCGCTTCGGTTGCCTTGGCCGGCAGCGCCACCGTTTCGGTCAGCGGCAGCAGGATCGGCTGAAAACCCATCTCCTCAAGCCGTTGCGCGGTACGCGAGGCGCCCGGTTCCGGCCGCGTCACCAGAACGCGGAGCATGTCAGGCCCAGCCTTCGAAGAAGGATTCGCCGGCCTTGGCCCGCACCTCCCTGGCGGCTTGCGTGCCGATCCGCGCGGCATCCCGCGCCGGCCCATCCAGCCTGACCTCATGCGACTGCGCGCCGTCGGGCGCGATGATCAATCCGGCGAAGGAGAGCTTGTCGCCCGAAATCGTCGCATGGCCGGCGATCGGCGTGCGGCAGGAACCGTCGAGCGCCGCCAGGAAAGCGCGCTCGCAGGCCAGCGCCTGGCCCGTCGGCGCGTCATGGATCGCCGCCAGCATCCTCTCGACCTCGGCATCGCCGATGCGGCTTTCTATGCAGATCGCGCCTTGCCCTGGCGCCGGCGGAAATTTTTCGAGCGACATCAGGTCGGTGACGACATGCTCCAGCCCGAGCCGTTTCAACCCGGCATAGGCGAGGATTGTGCCGTTGGCGACGCCCTCGTCCAGCTTGCGCAGCCTGGTCTGCACATTGCCGCGGAACATCACCACCTCGAGATCCGGCCGCATGCGCCGGATCAGCGCCTGGCGCCGGAGCGAGGACGACCCGACCCTGGCGCCCCGGGGCAATTCGGCGATCGTTTTCGCCGCTCTGCCGATGAAGGCGTCGCGCGCGTCCTCGCGCGGCAGGAAGGCGCAGAGTTCGAGCCCCTCCGGCAAAACCGTCGGCATGTCCTTCGAGGAATGCACGGCGATGTCGATCCTGCCCGCGAGCATCGCCTCCTCGATCTCCTTGGTGAACAGGCCCTTGCCTCCGGCTTCCGACAGCGGCCGGTCTTGGATGCGGTCGCCGCTGGTCGAGATGACGGCGATCTCGAACGCCTCTTCCGGCAGGCCGTGCGCCGCCATCAGCCGCGTCCGCGTCTCATGCGCCTGGGCAAGCGCCAGCGGGCTGCCGCGTGTTCCGATTTTCAAGGTTGTTTGCATGGCGCGCGGTCCGTGATAACCCCCGGCAAGCTGAGGTCTGCCGAGATTCAGGTCAGGCCGGGTCGAAAATGGTGGGTTCCGAGAACCGGAGCGGAGCGTACTTGAAGTACGTGAGCACCGGAAGCGCAGGAACCCGCCATTTGCAGGCCGGCATCACCTGAATATCGACAGACCTCCGGCGACACAATCTTCGAGGACAGCGACCAATTGATCCGCGTTCTGGGCATTGAGACGAGTTGCGACGAGACCGCTGCCAGCGTGGTGGCGCTGGATGGCCGCGCCGCGCCCGAAATCCTGTCCAACATCGTGCTCAGCCAGATCGAGGAGCATTCCGTGTTCGGCGGCGTCGTGCCGGAAATCGCTGCGCGCGCCCATGTCGAGGCGCTCGACGGCATCGTCGAGGCGGCCCTTGCCGATTCGGGCGTGGCGCTGGGCGAGGTCGACGCGATCGCCGCGACCGCGGGTCCCGGCCTTGTCGGCGGGCTGATCGTCGGGCTGATGACGGCGAAGGCGATTGCCGCCGCCGCCGACAAGCCGTTGCTCGCCATCAACCATCTCGAAGGCCATGCGCTGACGGCGCGGCTGACCGACGGGCTTGACTTTCCCTACCTGCTGCTCCTGGTGTCCGGCGGCCACACCCAGATCGTCGCCGTGCGCGGCGTCGGCGACTACCAGCGCTGGGCGACGACCATCGACGACGCGCTCGGCGAAGCCTTCGACAAGACGGCCAAGATGCTCGGCCTGCCCTATCCCGGCGGTCCCAACGTCGAGAAGGCGGCGGCGTCGGGCGATGCGAGCCGTTTTGCCTTTCCTCGCCCGATGAAGGGCGCGGCACAGCCTGATTTCTCCTTCTCCGGCCTGAAGACTGCCGTGCGCCAGGCCGCGACCGCCATTGCCCCCTTGAGTGACCGGGATGTCGCCGACATCTGCGCCTCGTTCCAGGCGGCGGTGGCGGATGCGCTGAGCGACCGCGTTTCGCGCGCGCTCTCCCGCTTCCGCCAGGAATTCCCTGATAAGGCGAAGCCGGCGCTGGTCGTCGCCGGCGGGGTCGCCGCCAACCGCACCATCAAGGCGACGCTGGAAACGCTCTGCGCCGAAGCCGGCTTCGACTTCATAGCGCCGCCGCAAAAACTCTGCACCGACAATGCGGCGATGATCGCCTGGGCCGGTATCGAGCGCCTGCGCGCCGGGATGGCGCTGGAGAATGCCGCCGATTTCGTGCCGCGCTCGCGCTGGCCGCTGGACAGCGTCTCCGCCCCGATGGTCGGCTCCGGCCGACGCGGAGCCAAGGCATGACCGAGGTGGTCACCAGCGGCCACGAGGCACCGAGCGGCTGGCGCGTCGCCGTGCTAGGCGGCGGTGCCTGGGGCACGGCTCTGGCGTTGGCCATGCTGCGCGCCGGTCATTTCGTCCGCCTCTATGCGCGCGACCCGGAAACCGTCGCCGCGATCGATCGCGGCGAGAACCCGCGCTATCTGCCGGGCATCGCTCTGCAGCCCGGCATCGTGGCGACAACCGATATCGAGGCTGCGCTCGACGGCGCCGACTGCGTGCTGGCGGTGGCGCCGGCGCAGGCGCTGCGCGCTATGCTGGCTGGCGCCAGGGAGCATGTGCCGTCGGGCATCCCGCTGGTTCTTTGCGCCAAGGGCATCGAGCGCGACACCGGCGCGCTGCTGTCGGCGATCGTCGAGCAGGCCTTGCCGAACAATCCGGTTGCCGCCCTGTCCGGCCCGAGCTTCGCCACCGATGTCGCCCGCGGCCTGCCGACGGCCGTGGTGGTCGCCGCCCGCGACGCCGACCTTGCCGCCGACCTTGCCGCCCGCTTCTCGGCCGAGAACCTGCGCTGCTATTCAAGTGACGACCTTGTCGGCGTCGAGATCGGCGGCGCGCTGAAGAACGTCTTCGCCATTGCCGCCGGCGCCGTCACCGGCGCGAGGCTCGGCGCCAGCGCGCAAGCCGCCATGGTGACGCGCGGCTTCGTCGAATTGCGCCGCATCGGCGCCGCCTTCGGCGCCCGGCCAGAGACGCTGATGGGGCTTTCCGGTCTCGGCGACCTCCTGCTCACCTGCTCGTCGGCGCAGTCGCGCAATTTCGCCTATGGGCTGGCGCTCGGGCAGGGCAAGCCGCTTGCCGGCCTGCCGCTCGCCGAAGGCGTGCCGACGGCGGCGATCGCCGCCCGCCTCGCCGCAGAGCGCGGCATCGACGCGCCGATCATCACCGCCGTCGCCGCGATTCTCGACGGCACCGTGACCATCGGCCAGGCCGTGACGGCGCTGATGACGCGGCCGCTCAAGACCGAAACCGACATCTGAACCATCGGAGTTTTAGACCATGCTGTTTGCGTTGATTTGCAAGGACAAGCCTGGCAGCCTGCAGTTGCGGGTCGACACGCGGCCGGCGCATGCGGCGTTCCTGGAAGGCCTGATCAGCGAAGGAAAACTTGCCTTTGCCGGGCCCTTCCTCGACGCTGACGGCAAGCCCGACGGCAGTCTGGTCATGATCGAGGCAGCGGATATGACGGCGGCGCAAGCCCTGGCGGCCAGCGATCCCTATGCCAAGGTCGGCCTGTTCGAAAGCGTCGAAATCCGCCCGTGGAACTGGGTCTTCCAGAAGCCCGCCGGTGCTTGATCGTTCGCTTGGCGCGCCCCTCTCCCCGCGAGAACGGGGAAAGGGTAAGGGTAGTGGGAGCGCGAACGCTTCATTGTAGCCAACCGACAATGGCAAGGGGACAACTGAGATGAACTACTGGCTGTTCAAATCCGAACCCTCGGTCTTCTCCTTCGAGGCGCTGAAGGCCAAGGGCAAGGCCGGCACGCAATGGGATGGCGTGCGCAACTATGCGGCGCGCAACAACATGAAGGCGATGAAGATCGGCGATCTCGGCTTCTTCTACCACTCCAATGAAGGGCTCAACATCGTCGGCATCGCCGAGGTCTGCGCGCTCGCCCATCCCGACACCACCAGCGACGACCCGCGCTGGGAATGCGTCGACATCCGCGCCTTCAAGGATGTGCCGACCCCGGTGACGCTTGAGCAGGTCAAGGCCAACCCCAAGCTCGCCGACATGGCGCTCGTGCGGCTCGGGCGGCTTTCCGTGCAGCCGGTGACGCCGGCCGAATGGAAAGAGGTCTGCCGCATGGCCGATCTCTCGCCAGCGCCGTGACCAGGCT
>NZ_RZOT01000439.1:0-5245 GCF_003999085.1 Mesorhizobium sp. M4A.F.Ca.ET.090.04.2.1 | reverse complement strand
GTCTTTGCAAGACCGCGAGCCGCCCGCTGATCCTGGCCGGCGGCGGCGCAAAATGGGCCGAGGCGCCCTTGCGGCTTCTGGCCGAGAGGCTCGGCGCGCCGGTCGTCGAAACGACCAACGCGCGCGGCCTGCTGCATGGCCATCCGCTCTGCGTGCCGGCCAGCCCCAGCCTGAAGGCGGTGCGCGCGCTGATGGCGGAGGCCGATCTTGTCATCGCCGCCGGCACCGAATTCGGCGCGACCGACTATGACGGCTATGGCGATGGCGGCTTTGTCCTGCCCGCCAATCTGATCCGCATCGACATCGGCGCCGACCAGCTCGCGCGCCGTCCGGTGACGGTCGGTATCCGGGCCGATTGCGCTGAGGCGCTTGGTGCCCTGCTGGCGGAGCTCGGCTCAGATCCCGTCGCCGCGCAAGACGGCAATGCCTGGGCGGCCGCGGCACGAGAGGCCGCGTTCGCCGAGCTGAGGCCGGACTATGTGGCGCAGATGCGCGCCGTGGAGGCGATCCGCGATGCGCTGCCCGGCGCCATCATCGTCGGCGACTCGACGCAGCCGGTCTATGCCGCCAACCTCTACTACGACCACGATCGACCCGGCGGCTGGTTCAACGCCGCGACCGGCTTCGGCGCGCTGGGCTACGGTCCGCCCGCGGCGATCGGCGCGGCCCTTGCCGTGCCGGAGGCGCCGGTCGTCTGCCTGACCGGCGATGGCGGCTTCCAGTTCACTCTGCCGGAGCTGGGTGCCGCGCTCGATGCCGATGCCCCGGTCATCTTCGTCGTCTGGAACAATCGCGGCTATCGCGAAATCGAGACCTCGATGCTCGATGTCGGCGTCGAGCCGGTCGGCGTCTCGCCGGCGCCGCCGGATTTCTGCAAGCTGGCCGAGGCCTATGGCATCGCTGCCGAGCGGCTTGCCTGCGCCGACGGCCTGGCGGATGTGCTGAAGCGCGCCCGGGCGGCGGGCAAGCCGCGGGTCATCGAAATCACGGTGGATTGAGCACCGTGGCAACAGACGATGGCGCGGCGGGCTCGTTCTTCAGCGAAGCAGCGCCGTTCCGTGATCCGCTCAGGTTCCCTTATCTTGCGCCGCTGCGCCGGGCGGCGTCCTCGCCGATCTTGCCCTGGCCGCTGCGCAAACGCGCCGCCAAGCTGTGCATGACCTGGTCCCGCAAGAGGCTGCATCGGGTGCGGCACATCGCCGTCGATCATTCGCGGTGGTGCTCCGCCAGCACGCCTGGCGACCTTGGTCCGATCTGGCAATATTGGGCGCAAGGCGCCGACGCGGCGCCGCCGGTGGTCAGGGCGTGCCTGCGCTCAGTGGCCCGCCACAGGGGCGAACGCGAACTCATCGTCCTCGACGACAGGACCGTCGAGGATCATACCGACCTTCCCGGCCATGTCTGGGACAAGCGCCGGCGCGGGCTGATGAGCAGCCAGCATTTTTCCAACTTCGTCCGGCTGGACCTGCTGGCCCGGCACGGCGGGACATGGCTCGATGCCACGATCCTGCTGCGGCAGCCCGTGCCGCCGGAGATCGAAGGCGAGGATTTCTACATTCTGCGCGAGACCGGTCGCCATCCCCGGCTCGTGGAAACCTGGTTCATTCATGCCCGCAAGGGCCACCCGCTGGTCGAGACCGTTCTTTGCGGCCTCGCCGACTACTGGAAGGCCCATGACGGGCTTCATGACTACTTCATGTTCCCCTACCATTTCGAGGCAGCGCTTCTCTTGCATCGGCGGCTTCGGCGCGAGTTCCTAGCCAGGCCGCAGGTCGGCGCCGACCGGCCGCACGAGCTGCAATGGCTGCTTTTCGAGCCGCTCGACGAGGCAGCGCATCGCGCGGTCCATGATCGTTTCTGGCTGCACAAGCTGACGCACAAGGCCGAGCGTCCGGCGACGGGCGATCGCCTGCTCTGGGATGCGATCCTCGACGGTTGGCCGGCGAACTGAAACGGTGAATTAGCGTCAACGAAATTTCAGTTGAGTGACGGCGCGAAAGGCGCGAGGTTCGGCGCCGGCGTGGCGCAAGCGTGAAATGGACTGGAGCAGTCGAATATGACGGAAACACTGGACGGCAGGCATATCGTGGTGACCGGCGGCACGGGGGCGCTGGGTGGCGCGGTTGTCGGCAAGCTCTTGGATCAGGGCGCGATCTGCCATGTCCCCAATGCCCATGCCGCGGCGCCTCCGCACTTTCCCTTTGCCGCCCATGACCGCGTCAGGCTGGCGCACAATGTCGACCTGTCGGATTCCGCCAAGGTCGAGGCCTTCTACCACCAGCTTCCCGACCTCTGGGGGTCGATCCACCTCGCCGGCGGCTTTGCCATGGCGCCGGTGGAGAAGATCGAATCGGCCTCCTTCGCCGAGATGATGGACACCAACGCCCGCACGACGTTTCTCTGTTGCCGTGCCGCGATCCGCTCGATGCTGACTTCGGGCACGGCGGGGCGCATCGTCAACGTCACGGCGCGCGCCGGGCTCGATCCAAGGCGCGGTTCTGGCATGGTCGCTTATGCCGCCAGCAAGGCGGCGGTCGCGGCGATGACGGTGGCGATGGCCGAGGAGCTGAAGCACAAGGGCATACTGGTCAACGCGGTGGCGCCTTCGACGCTCGACACGCCGGCCAACCGGACCGACATGCCGGACGCCGACTTCACCAAATGGGTGAGCCTCGAAGCCGCCGCCGAGGCTATCGCCTATCTCGCCTCGCCCGCCAATCTGGCGATGAGCGGCACGCTGGTGCCGCTCTACGGTCGGGCCTGATTTTCCGGAGCAATTCCAGGAAAAGTGTGAAACGGTCTTCCGTTCGCAATAGCCCAAAACAAAGCCGGAGCGGGTCGGCGTTTCCATGAAACGATGGACCGTTCTGGACATCCCGCCAAAGAAAAACCCCGCCGGATCGCTCCGGCGGGGTTTTCTTTGAGGTTGGGCGAAGAGGCTCAAGCAATTCCGGACGGAAAACCGCCGCGCGGTTTTCCTGGAATGCTCTAGTTGCCCTGCTTCTTCAGCGCCGCGCCCAGGATGTCGCCCAGCGAGGCGCCGGAGTCGGTCGAGCCGTACTGGGCGACCGCTTCCTTCTCCTCGGCGATTTCCAGCGCCTTGATCGAGACCTGCAGCTTGCGGGTCTTCTTGTCGAAAGCGATGACACGGGCGTCGACCTTCTGGCCGACGGTGAAGCGCTCGGGGCGCTGCTCGTCGCGGTCGCGGGAAAGGTCGGAGCGCTTGATGAAGGTCTCGATGCCGCTGTCGACCAGCCGCACTTCCAGCCCGCCGTCCTTGACGCCGATGACCTCGCAGGTGACGACGGCGTTCTTGCGCAGTTCGCCCGAAGTCGCCGCTTCACCGACCGTGTCACGCGCCAGCTGCTTGATGCCGAGCGAGATGCGCTCCTTCTCGATGTCGACGTCGAGCACCTGCGCCTTGACCACGTCGCCGCGATTGTACTCCTCGATCACCTGCTCGCCCGGACGGGTCCAGTCGAGGTCGGAGAGGTGGACCATGCCGTCGACGTCGCCTTCCAGGCCGATGAACAGGCCGAACTCGGTCTTGTTCTTGACCTCGCCCTCGACCTGGCTGCCGACCGGATGGGTGCGCGCGAAGGCTTCCCACGGGTTCTCCAGCGTCTGCTTGAGGCCGAGCGAGATGCGGCGCTTGGCCGGATCGACCTCGAGCACCACCACGTCGACTTCCTGGGTCGTCGACAGGATCTTGCCGGGGTGCACGTTCTTCTTCGTCCACGACATTTCCGAAACGTGGATGAGGCCCTCGATGCCCGGCTCCAGCTCGACGAACGCGCCGTAGTCGGTGATGTTGGTGACGGTGCCCTTGATCTTCTTGCCGATCGGGAACTTGGTGCCGATCTCCGACCACGGATCGCTCTCGAGCTGCTTCATGCCGAGTGAGATGCGGTGGGTTTCCTGGTTGATGCGGATGATCTGCACCTTGACCGTCTGGCCGATGTTGAGGATCTCGGTCGGATGGTTGACGCGGCGCCATGCCATGTCGGTGACATGCAGCAGGCCGTCGATGCCGCCGAGGTCGACGAACGCACCGTAGTCGGTGATGTTCTTGACCACGCCCTCGACCACCTGGCCCTCTTCGAGGTTCTGCACGATTTCCGAACGCTGTTCGGCGCGGCTCTCCTCGAGCACGGTGCGGCGCGACACCACGATGTTGCCGCGGCGGCGATCCATCTTGAGGATCTCGAAGGGCTGCGGGTTGTGCATCAGCGGCGAGACGTCGCGGATCGGGCGGATATCGACCTGGCTGCGCGGCAGGAACGCCACGGCGCCGTCGAGGTCGACGGTGAAGCCGCCCTTGACCTGGTTGAAGATGACGCCTTCGACGCGCTCACCCTTGGTGAACTTCTCCTCGAGGCGCACCCAGCTCTCCTCGCGGCGAGCCTTCTCGCGCGACAGCATGGCTTCGCCAAGCGCGTTCTCGATGCGCTCGACATAGACTTCGACGGTGTCGCCGACCTTGAGGGAGGAGTCCTTGCCCTTGGCGCCGAACTCCTTCAGCGGCACGCGGCCTTCGACCTTGAGGCCGACATCGATGATGGCCATGTCCTTTTCGATCGCGGTGATCGTGCCCCGGACAACCTGGCCCTCGCCGGAATGGCCGGCGGTGAATGATTCTTCGAGCATGCTCGCGAAATCGTCGCGAGACGGATTAGCAGCTGACATTGTTTCTCCTGGAATACTCCGCGTCTTTCGCGGAGTGGGCGCCGTTGGTTAGCGTTGCGTGAGCCTGCCGGCGTTCCGGGCTAAAAGCCCTTGGCCGCATTTGGCGGCAAGTCCGGCGCATGAAGAATGCTGGCAGGCTGGTTTGTGCCCGATATGGGTATTTTCTTCGCCTCCGGCAACGGAAACACGAGGAAAAACCTGGCTCAGGCTCTGCTTCTCTTGGCCAGGACGTCGTCGATGATCGCCATAGCCGCCAGAAACGCGGCCTCTATAGCCATTTCAGACGTATCAAGCAAGTGCGCGTCGGCAGCCGGCTTGAGCGGCGAGTCGGCCCGGCCCATGTCGCGCTCGTCGCGGCGCTCGATGTCGGCCAGGATGGTGGCGAAATCGGCGCTGCCGCCGATGCTCTCGATCTCCGCCAGCCGGCGCCTGGCCCGCACCTCGGCGCTCGCCGTCACGTAGAGCTTGATGTCGGCGTCGGGACACACGACGGTGCCGATATCGCGCCCGTCAAGCACCGCGCCCGGCGGCGTTTTGGCGAAGTCGCGCTGCTTTTCGA
>NZ_RZOT01000438.1:0-5300 GCF_003999085.1 Mesorhizobium sp. M4A.F.Ca.ET.090.04.2.1 | reverse complement strand
GTCCGGACCTGCACCCTAAACGGCAGCGCAGGGCCGGAACGCAAGTGGAGGATTGCGGAGCCCGGCTATTTTGTCTCGCGATGGAAAGGCCCGCAGACGGGGTCTCGCGCGGTCCGCCGCGTGGGGTGGCAAGGGCCGCCGGAAAATAGCCGGGCGTAGCCATTGCCTGTCCGGACCGGCCGGCGCCCGATCGCCCTCTGGAAGGCCGTGGGCCGGCCCTCGCCCGGCGAAGGTGCATCCGCCCATCCAAGCCACACATCGCTGGCACGCCTCCCTTCTTCCCCTTCCGGTCAGGCCGCCAGCGCCATGAAGCGCGAGACATCCTGCGGCGCGATCTGCACCCGCAGGATCGCCCACAGGGCATTGGCACCGAGCAGGCGCAGATCCTCGTTGAAATCGCCGAGTTGCGGCGTCAGGACCATCGCCTCGATACCGGCCGCTTTGGTGCGTTCAAGGAGGGTTGCCACTGCGCCCTCGCCTGCCGGATCATTGTCACGGGTGATGTAGAGCCGCCGCAATGTACCAGGGAATTGGATTGCGGACAGATGTGCCGCCGACAACGCTGCGAGTGCCGGCATAGTCGGCAGGATTATGCGTTGCGACAGCATCGTCTCGATGCCTTCGCCGGCGGCCATGACATCGCCGCAAAAGCCGAAGCGGACACCGTGACCGAGCAGGTCGCCCAATGCTCGTCTCGGTGTCTCGATCGGAGCGCGGCCGAGATGGGCATCGCTGAATCCGCTCGGATCGAGCCAGGTGCGGTGAGCGCCAGTCACGTCTCCGTTGAGGTCAGTGACCGCTGCGATCATCGCCGGCCAGATCTCAGTCGGCCCGCTATCTTCGGGACGGTAGTAGCAATGCGGGTGGAAGCGTAGACATCCCGTTTCATGCAAAGCCGTAATGCCGCGGCCGCACAAGTACGTCTCAACGAGCGTCCGTAAAATCGGCCGCGAGATAGAGACCAACCGCCGCGCTGCCTCCGCAGAACCGGAAGGCGCCATCGCCCTGGTCTGCTTCGATGCCGTTGGCTGCCGTTCGGAGCGCGGCAAGCTCAGAAAATTGCAGGCTTCCACGCTGATATCGGCAAAGTCGGTCAGGCCGCAGCTCTCGCGGATCACGTCCAGCAGGTCGCCGTGCTCGCCGGTAGCAGCATCAGTCCATTTGCCTGCGGGACCCTTTGGAGTGTCCCTCAGCCTTACATACATCGATCGCCCAGGCGTATTTCGGACGTCGCCTACAAGCCAATAGTTGCCCTGGCGCCGGCCGTTCGAAAGATAGTTGCGACATACCGCCTCCGCCTGCCGGCCGAGCCGGTGCGCGAGGTCGTTGGGGCTTCTAGACACGGTCCGCCTCCAGAAAAATGCCCGCCGTCTCCGGCGGGCCAGATGAAGACTTGCCACTGATCATCCAGCAGCGATCGTATGAGGCTCATTCGCGGCATCGTCATTTTCAGCGAAGCTCTCGGTGTCGGCCACGGACAATTCGCCGTCGTTCCCCGCCGTCGCTTCGACCACCGTTTGCGGCGATCCTGTCTCATTCGTTTCTGTATTCCCGTTTCCCGGGGTGCGCAGGGGCTCAGGTAGCCAACCGCTGCTCCCGATCAGCTTCTCCGCCTCGCTCGCCATGTCGCCCTTCTTGAGGTGCGCTATTCGGTCAGCGGCTTCCTGGCCCTTCGCTTCAGTGAGTGCCTGGAGAATGCGCGCCTTTGTGACACGCCCGAGGAAGTTGTCGACAGACGGCCGCCAGCCGGCCGCCGTCATGTCGAGGTCGATGGCGTGTGCCAGCCGGTCGGCATGGGCGAGAGCGCGCGGGCGCCTGTTCCATGCTTCATGCACAGCGTTGACCGACATGCTGACGACATAGGCGAAAAGCGCGGCCTGGCGATCGCGATCCCAGCCGCGAAGGGCGTCCCAAAGGTCGGTGGCTTCCTTCGGCAGCGCGTTGGCCCAGTCGTCGTGTCGGACACGGATCGCCTGTGCGCAGGTGCTGTCGTTCAATCCTGGCGCTTGGGCGCCGAAGCTGACGCTCTTCAAGTCCAGTTCCAGGCAGCTATCCGACCCATATTGGTAGAAGATCTTCAGCGTGAACGCGTGCAAGGCGGCGAGGAAGGCTATGTCCGGATTTCCACCGAGCGCCTGACGGAGGCCGAGCGTGCGATGTGCCGTCAGTTCCGTCATGAGCCGGTCAGAGATCGGCGAGATGCGATCATCCTCTTCGGGGTCGGCCAGCGGCTCATTGTCGGCCGAAACGCTGCCCCCGTCTCGGACGGCAGAAGCCTCCAAGGGTTCCTCCCCCTCTTCGCTTGGCTGTGTCTCGATGGGCAACTCGTCCTCGGGACGGACGTAGCCGCGCTCGACGCGAAGACAACCGTCTGGCGCGATGCTGATGAAGCCACCGGCGCGGGCAACCTCGAGCGGGTCGAAGGTGAGTGGCCGGGTTTCGAAGGACTGAAGTCCAGTCTCCAACTCAGCCAGACGCTGATCGATTTCGTCCGGAAGGTCCTCGAGGCTGTCATATTCCTCCGACAGACGATCGAGCTCGAGTTGCAAGGCCTTGCGCGTCAACTCCTCCTCGGCGCTAAGGGGGGACGGTTCGCCGCGCAGCTGGCGGAGACCGAAGGCGTGGCCGTAGGCGAAATCGGGCGCGATTTCGATCCACTTCCAGCCTTCTGCGCGAACTGCCTCCGCCTGGCGTTCCATCTCGTCTGCGACCAGCCGATCAACCAGGACGACGTCCTGCAGCCAGCCACCGTCGTCGCCTTGGAACAGGTCGCGCATGACTGTGCCACCGCCATCGACATAGGCGTCGATGCCGATGAACTGCACCCGCTTGTCTGACGCACGCACCGCGCCCTCGGTCAGCATGCGCCGAATGGCATAGGGCTGCTTGTCATACGAGGCCTTCAGGCGTTCGAGAACCTGCTGCTGACGCTCATGATCGCCGGACACGGTGAACGCCATGAGTTGATCGAGCGTCAGACCATCTTCGGCATAAATCTCAAGCAGTGCTGGTGACACCGAAGCCAGCTTCAGGCGTTGCTTGACGACACCGACCGAGACGAAGAACGCGGCAGCGATCTCCTCCTCCGACTGGCCCTTTTCGCGAAGGGCGAGGAAGGCACGGAACTGATCGAGGGGATGAAGGGGCGCGCGCTGGACGTTTTCCGCCAGCGAGTCCTCCTCGGCAATGCCTTCCTCTCTGACGATGCAGGGAACCGGCGCGGTTTTGCTGAGGCGCTTCTGCCTGACTAGCAGGTCCAACGCCCGATAACGCCGGCCACCTGCCGGAATCTCGAACATGCCGGTTTCCACTCCGGCTTCATCCTTGACTGGCCGGACGCTGAGCCCCTGCAACAGGCCGCGGCGGGCAACGTCCTCGGCCAGTTCCTCAACCGAGACGCCGGCTTTCACGCGCCTGACATTTGCCTGACTGAGCACAAGCTTGTTGAAAGGGATGTCGCGCGAAGACGACAGGGTGATCTTTTTGGCAATAGCAGCCATCGATGTTACTCCGCGACGGGCAGCCGAAAGCCACTCTCTCGACCTCCAACCCGTCACAAAGCGCAGCGCCGCCCTCTTACTCTTGAGGACGACGCCGCAGCACGAGAAAAAGAAGACGAGAAGCGGACAGAACTGGAGACCGGTGCATCTCCTGGCTTCCAGAATGTCAGATCGCCTTGTCGAACAGCTTCTTCGCCCGCGCCTCCAGATCAAGCCGGGCATCCTGATGGGTCTTGTCGCGAGCCACCGCCGTGATGCCCTGCACGAAGTCGAAAACACTTTCAGGCTTGCGACCTTCCTCGGTCAGCACTGTCTCAATGATCCTGGTCGCCTCCGCCTTTGAGAAGCCACGCTTGCGCAGGAAGTCGCCGCGATCGTCATCGGTACGGGCAACGATCCGCTCGCGCGCCGCCTTGATGCCGTTGATGAAGGGCATGGGCGACGAATTGGCAAAGCGTGCAAGCGCCGGCGCGGCCTCACGCGCAAAACGTGAAGCTGCGTATTTCGAATGACGAATGGTAATCTCCTCGAACTCCTCAACACCCCAGAGATTGCGATTCTGGCAAACGGCGCGAAGATAGAAGCTTGCGATGCCGAGCGTCTTGGCGCCGACCTCCGAATTCCAACAGTAAAAGCCACGGAAATAAAGATCGGCTGAGCCGTCCCGTAGCCGGCCAGCCTCGATCGGATTGAGATCGTCGACCAGGAAAAGGAACACGTCGCGGTCAGAGGCGTAGAGCGTCGTGGTGTCCTTAGTGATGTCGGCTCGCGGATTATAAATGCTGGTCGACCAGTCAAGGACGCCCGGCACCTTCCACCGGGTGTCACCTGTGCCGTTGCCGGCGATGCGCTGCACGGCGGCGACCAGTTCGCGATCGAAGATGCGGCCGTAGTCCGGGCCGGTGACCGCACGCAACTCAACACGACCATCCTCGATTTCCAGCGTCTTCACCTGTTCGGAGCGGTGAGACGTCAGGCCATATTGTAGATTGATGCCGGCGAGCGGCGCTGGAAGTTGGCGCAAATAGGCCGCCGGCGCGCCAACCAGACTCGCCAGTTGGCCAAAACTCCAATGGGTTGGGGCGATTGGAATATCGGAGCCCGGCAGCACCAGCTTCAGGCGCTCGGCATCGTTGCGGCTTGCCTCTACACGAATAGCCGCGCTTTCCACGGTTCTCGTCCGGCTGCGCTCGGTCCGCGTCTGCACCGCCTCGAATAGCTCCGATAAGGACAAGTAGCGCTCGTCGGCCGGCCGCGAAAACCATTCCGAGGACACGCGACCAATCCGCTCGCCGCGGCTCAAATCCACCTTGAAGCCGCCGGAAAGATCACGGGTGGCGTTCAGAACTTGTGTCATGGGTCGTCTCCATGACGGGCGCCGAAGGCCTCTCCTTCCGCCTCAACCCGTCGCCGAAAACCCGGCCCTTCTCTGACTCTTTGTCGGGAGAGCCCCCGCTCTCCCGACAAACACAAAAAAGGGCGTACAAGGCGTAAGCACCGAAATGCCCGTCGGAGGGAGTAAGTCAGTTCGGTGCTGGAGCAGGTTCGTGGCCCTGAGACCGGTTCAACAGGGCGGCCGTAGGAGCATCAGCATAGCGCCGCCGTAAGGCGGGATGCGGGACCGACAGCCCCCGGCGAGGGCGCAATATAATGCTTCCTCGGTAAGCTTGACCTCGGAGCGGCATGCGATCCGTCGAGGCGCGTCAGGTCGAATAACCGTTTCTTCGGTCCGGGTCATGGCGACCCTGACTGACCGATATGTGCGAAAACACCGCCCAACATACGCTTATCGACTTTCGC
>NZ_RZOT01000437.1:0-5302 GCF_003999085.1 Mesorhizobium sp. M4A.F.Ca.ET.090.04.2.1 | reverse complement strand
GGTGTCGACCGGCGAGGCGGGGCTCGGCATCGTCTATGCCACCGATGCGCATGCCGAAAAAGGCGTCAAGGTGGTCGGCACCTTCCCGGAGGGCTCGCATCCGCCGATCATCTACCCGGTTGCCCAGACGGCAGATTCGAAGGACAAGGATGCGCCGGCATTCCTGAAGTGCCTCGAATCCGCGAAGGCGGCAGAGCTCTTCAAGGCGCAGGGCTTCACCATCCTGGCGCCTTCCAACTAAGGCAGCGTCCCGACGCATGAACTGGCTGCTGGACCTCACTCCCGACGAATGGAATGCGGTCCGGCTGTCGATCAAGGTGGCGACGGTGGCGATGCTTTTCAGCCTGCCGCCGGGCATCGCGATCGCGCTCGTGCTCGCCCGTGGCCGGTTCTGGGGCAAGACGCTGCTCAACGGGCTGGTGCATCTGCCGCTGATCCTGCCGCCGGTGGTGACCGGCTACCTGCTGCTGCTGACCTTTGGCAAGCGCGGGCCCGCCGGCGCGTTCCTGGCCGAGCATTTCGGCATCGTCTTTTCCTTCCGCTGGACGGGTGCAGCACTTGCCTGCGGCGTGATGGGCTTTCCGCTGATGGTGCGGGCGATCCGGCTGTCGATCGAGGCGGTCGACCGCAAGATGGAGGCGGCGGCCGGCTCGCTCGGCGCCAATCCACTCTGGGTGTTTGCCACCATCACCTTGCCATTGATCCTGCCCGGCCTGATCGCCGGCTCGATCCTGTCCTTCGCCAAGGCTATGGGCGAGTTCGGCGCCACAATCACCTTCGTCTCCAATATCCCCAACGAGACGCAGACGCTGCCGTCGGCGATCTATACCTTCACGCAGGTGCCGGGCGGCGATGACGGCGCGCTCAGGCTGACGCTGATCTCGATCGTCATCTCGATGGCCGCACTGGTGGCGTCTGAGATGCTGGCCTGGCGCGTCGGCCGGCGGATGGATATCGAATGACGCTGCTCGTCGAAATCGGCCACCGCCTCGGCGATTTCGCGATCGACGCCAGTTTCGAAAGCGCTGGCCGCCTGACGGCTCTGTTCGGTCCTTCGGGCTCCGGCAAGTCGACGCTGATCAATTTGATCGCCGGGCTGATCCGACCGGAGAGGGGGCGGATCGCTGTCGATGGGCGCGTGCTGGTCGACACCGACACCGGCGCCTTCGTGCCGATGCACAAGCGGCGCATCGGCATCGTGTTCCAGGACGCGCGGCTCTTTCCGCATTTGAGTGTCGCAGGCAATCTGCGCTATGGCCGATGGTTCACGCCGGCGTCCGAGCGCTATGCCGACATCGATGGCGTGGTCGATCTGCTGGGCATCGGGCATCTGCTCGACCGGCGGCCGGCTAAGCTCTCCGGCGGCGAGAAACAGCGCGTGGCCATCGGCCGGGCGCTGCTCGCCAGCCCGAAACTGCTGCTGATGGATGAACCGATGGCCTCGCTCGACGAGGCGCGCAAGGCGGAGATCCTGCCCTATGTCGAGCGGCTGCGCGACGAGACGAATATCCCTATCGTCTATGTCAGCCATTCCGTCGCCGAAGTGGCGCGGCTGGCGAGCGACGTGGTGGTGCTGGCGCACGGCAAGGTCGCGGCCGCCGGTCCGACCGGAGCGATCATGCAGCGGCTCGACCTTTTGCCGGCGGAAGAGCGCGGCGAGGGCGGCGCGGTGCTGGACACCAAGGTGCTGCGCCATGACGAGAGCTTCGGGATGACCGTGCTCGACTCGCCGGCGGGCGAAATCCGCGTGCCGCGCCTGGCGCGGCCGTCTGGTGCGCCGGTGCGGCTGCGCATCCGCGCCCGCGACGTCATGATCGCGACCGAGCAGCCGGCGGGTCTCAGCGCGCTCAACATACTGGCGGGGACAATCACGGCGGTGAGGCCGGGTGTCGGACCGACGGTGGAGATCGCCATCGAATGCAATGGCGTGACGGTTCTGGCGCGCATCACCGAACAGTCGAAGCACACGCTTCGGCTCGCGCTCGGCCGCAAGGTCTTTGCGGTGATCAAGACGGTGAGCTTCGACAGCGCGACGACGGGGCCAGGGCTGCCATCCGAAGCCGATGGGTGACGAAAGGACAATGTCGCTATGTTGGTTTGGAATAGCGATAGAGCCGTCGAGGGTGCTAGTCTGATCGCGGAGGACAAAGATGCCGTCGCTGAGCTTGCGGATAAACCTCGATCCCGACGGGCGTATCGGGCCGGGCAAGATCGAGCTTCTGGAGCAGATCGCTGCCTTCGGCTCGATATCCGCCGCGGCGCGCGGCATGGAGATGTCCTACAAGCACGCCTGGGACCTGGTCGAGGACATGAACCGGGTGTTCGGCAAGCCGCTGGTATCGGCGCAGACCGGCGGCAAAAAGGGCGGCGGCGCCCAACTGACCGCGGTCGGCCTGGCGGTCGTCAGCCGCTTCCGGGCCATAGAGCGGGCGGCGACATCCGCGGCGGCGCAGCACATGGAGGCCTTGCAGGCGGAAATCGATGCCGGTTGAGTGCCGCCCCGTTCCGAGTGGTCCCTATTCCTCGGGCTCGCCGGGTTTGCGCAGCAGATAGGTGTCCATGATCCAGCCCTTCCTTTGCCGGGCTTCCTCGCGCACTCTTTCGATCTCCGCGCCGACATCGCCAAGGCGGCCGGAGATGGCGATCTCGTCCGACGTGCCGAGATAGGCGCCCCAGTGGATGACGAGATTCTCGTCGGCCAGCGTGTTGAAGGCGCATTTTCCGTCGAGCATGACGACCGTGCTGCCGGCATTCTCGGGCATGCCCTCCTCAGTCAGGCGGCGGCCGGTGGTGATCAGCACGGGGTCGCCGATACGATTCAGTGCCATCTTGTGGCTGGCGGCCAGCGCCTGGACGGCGGTGATGCCGGGAATGACCTCGAGCGCGAAATCGACGTTGCCACGCCGACGCACCCGCTCGAGGATGCGCAGCGCGCTGTCGTAGAGCGAGGGGTCGCCCCAGATCAGGAACGCGCCGCAGCCGTCTTCCGCAAGCTCGTCGCGGATCAGGCCTTCATAAATTTCGGCGATCGCCTCGTGCCAGTCGTCGACCGTGGCGCGGTAGGAAGGGGAGGGTTCGGCCCGCACCGGCACGTCGAATTCCACCCGACGCGATTTCGGGTTGGTGACGAAGCGGTCGCAGATTTGCCGGCGCAATTCGGCGAGATCGGTCTTTTTCGCGCCCTTGTCGGGAATAAACAGGACGTCCGCCCGGTTGAGGCCGCTGATGGCCTGGACCGTCATATGTTCGGGATTGCCGGCGCCGATGCCGATGACCAGAAGCTTGCGCATGGGCGCTCTCCTGCCCGATCGGGGCGCCGGTGTCCAGACAGCATGGGGCAAGCGGCAACACGAGCGTTGAAGGGGCTTTGAAACGCCACATTGAAACGGCTAGAGCAGTTCATCGTTTGGTGGAAACGCTGAACTGCTCTAGCTATTTGTCTTACGCAATTCCGGACGGAAAACCGCTACACACTTTTCCTGGAATTGCTCTAGATGTGGACGCGCATCCGGTTGGGGCCGGCCCTGCCGTCGAGAGGGGGACCCATGTTCCGCACCATCCTGACCGCAGCGCTGGCTTTGTCGGCCGCGCCGGCGTTCGCCAACGATTCGATTGCCGAGCTTGGAACCGGCGGGCTGATCCTGTCGCGCAGCGATGCCGTCGCCATGGAGAGCGAGGACCTCTTCATCTCGCAAGAAAAAGTGACGGTCGACTATGTCTTCCGCAACAACACCGACAAGGATGTCGACGCCATCGTTGCCTTCCCGATGCCCGACATCGAAGGCGACCCGAACGAGATGCCGGCGATCCCCGAGGCGCAGAGCGACAATTTCCTCGGCTTCGAGGTGACTATCGACGGCGTCGATGCAAAGCCGCAACTGGAGCAGAGAGCCTTTGCGGCGGGTATCGACATCAGCGCCGATCTCAAGGCGCAGAGCGTGCCGCTCTATCCGTTCGGCGACGCGGCCAAGGCGGCGCTGGCGAACCTTCCCAAGGAGGTCGCCGAGGATTGGGAGAACCGTGGCATCATCATCGAGGATACGGCCGACGACGGCTCGGGGATGAAGACCGTCTACGCCCCGTTCTGGCAATTGCGTTCGACCTACTGGTGGCGCTCGACCTTCCCAGCCAACAAGGCCGTGCATGTCTCGCACCGCTACAGGCCGAGCGTCGGCGGAACCTCGTCGGTCAGCTTTTTCTATGATGGCCAGTTCCAGGGGCAGTATGCGACCTATAAGACCCGCTATTGCATGGACGACGGCTTCGAGAACGCCGTGCGCAAGGCGGCCAAGGACAATCCCGACGGCTACCCGCAATATTTCGAAAGCAGGATCGCCTATATCCTGATCACGGGCGGCAACTGGGCCTCGGGCAGTATCGGCGATTTCAAGCTGACCGTCGACAAAGGCAGCCCGAAGAACCTGGTCTCCTTCTGCGGCGACAATGTACGGAAGGTCGGACCGACGACATTCGAGATGACAGCGAAGGACTTCTATCCTGAGCACGACATCGACATATTGCTGCTCGAGCCGTCGGACGACACGAGTGGCGGCGACAGCGGGAACGGTGGCTAATGGATATCGCAATCTACGTCGCCATCGCCGACAACGGCGTGATTGGGCGCGATGGCGGCCTGCCGTGGCGGCTTTCCACCGATCTCAAGCGGTTCAAGGCCGACACAATGGGCAAGCCGATCATCATGGGTCGCAAGACCTATGAGGGCATTGGCCGGCCGCTGCCGGGCCGGCTCAACATCGTGGTGACGCGCGACAAGGCCTGGCGGGCCGAAGGAATCGAAATCGCGCATTCGCTCAAGGAGGCCATCGCGCTTGCCAATGTGCGCGGGCGCTGCATGGCCGGCGCCGACGAGATCTGCGTTGTCGGGGGCGGCGAAATCTATGCCCAGGCATTGCCGCTGGCCGACCGACTGCATGTTACCCATGTGCTCGCAAGTGTCGAGGGCGATGCGCATTTTCCGCCGATCGACACGGACCAGTGGCGCGTCGCCAGCGCCGAGGACTTTCCGGCCGGCGAAAAGGACAGCCACGCGACCCGCTATACGGTCTACGAGCGCCGTGGCGGCGCAAACTGAAGACGACTGCGTCGCTTCTTGAAGACGATAAAGGGTCGCTACCGGTCCAAAACGGATGGCTGGCCGGCAGATCGCGTTGAAAGCGTGCCGTGGCGACCCTATAGAAGGATGACATTGGATATTGCGCTGTCAGGCCGGCGCCGAGGGAATTCCAAGCGAAAGGACATTCATGCCCTGGAACGACAAGAGCGGTGGCGGCGGCCCATGGGG
>NZ_RZOT01000436.1:0-5311 GCF_003999085.1 Mesorhizobium sp. M4A.F.Ca.ET.090.04.2.1 | reverse complement strand
GGCATAGATGGTCTGGTAGTCCCTGCGGTCGCGCTCGTCGTCATCGCGCTTGGAGGCGATGTATGGCGGCAGCGGGATGTGGCCGACCGCATGCAGCGCCTCGTCGAGAAACGGACCGGACAGATCGAAGCCAAGCAGCACCTCGCCCGCCTCGCCCTTCTCGATCACCGTGGCGTCGAGCCGGCCGAGAAAGCAGGAATTGGTGTCATGGCCGAAATGGATGCGATCGCCCGCGGCGATGCGCTTGCCTGGCCGCATGAAGGCCTGCCAGCGGTCGGGCGCCACCCGCATGTGCAGCGTTGCCTCGACCTGCGCCTGTGCCTCGCCGCGCTTGCGGATGCCCTTGAGCTGCGCTGGAATGACCTTGGTGTCGTTGAAGACGAGGACGTCGCCTTCCTTGAGCAGCGACGGCAGGTCGCTCACCGCGCGGTCGGCCAGCCCCGCGCCGCCCGGTCTGACGACCAGCATCCTGGCGCTGTCGCGCGGCTCGGCCGGACGCAATGCAATGCGGTCTTCCGGCAGGTCGAAATCGAAGAGGTCGACGCGCATCAATAGAGCCGGATGAGCAGCGCTCCGGCGAGCAGCAACGCGGCGCCGGCAATGCGGCCGAGCGAGATCTCGCGCACCGCCACGCCCAGGAAGCCGGCGCGGTCGATGAGCATGCCGGCCAGCAGTTGGCCTGCGACCAGGAACGCCATCAGCGCGGCGGCGCCGATACGTGGCGTCAAAATCGTCGAGAGCGTGACGTAGAAGCCGCCGAGCATGCCGCCGGCGATGAACAGCCATGGCGCGGGCGCTTTCCAGTCTAACGAAATGCCCTGCAGCTTCACCACCACGAGAGCGATGATGCCGAGCACGACCGCGCCCGACAGGAACGAGAACGCAGCCGCCGCGACCGGGAGGCCCAGGCCGCGCGCCAGCTGCGAATTGATGGGCGCCTGAACGGCGATAAAGGCGCCGGACAGGATGCCAAGCAGGGACCAGACGGCGCCCATCATCGTGGTTTCACACCTTACTTGACGTCGGCCGCGACCTTGAGCGACACGATCTTGTCGGGATCCTGCACCGGCTCGCCGCGCTTGATCTTGTCGACATTTTCCATGCCTTCGATCACCTGGCCCCAGACCGTGTACTGGCGGTTGAGGAAGGCGGCATCGTCGAAGCAGATGAAGAACTGGGAGTTGGCCGAATTCGGGTTCTGGGCGCGCGCCATCGAGCAGGTGCCGCGACCGTGGTTGGCGTTGGAGAACTCGGCCTTCAGGTCGGGCTTGTCCGAGCCGCCCATGCCCGCGCGGGAAGGCGCGAAGGAGGCCTTGCTCGAATTGCCGAACTTGACATCGCCGGTCTGCGCCATGAAGCCGTCGATGACGCGGTGGAAGACGACGCCGTCATAGGCGCCTTCGCGCGCGAGCTCTTTGATGCGGGCGACATGGCCGGGCGCCAGGTCGGGGAACATTTCGATGACGACGTTGCCCTTGGTTGTTTCCATTATGAGCGCGTTTTCGCGGTCCTTGATCTCAGCCATGTCAGATATCCTTTTGAGAAAAACAGATTTATTTGTCGGCGGCGATACGCACTTTGACCATGCGGTCGGGGTCTGCGACCGTGCCGTTGTCCGCCTCGTCGCCCTTCTTGATGTTGTCGACCAGCTCCATGCCGCTGACGACATTGCCGACGATGGTGTACTGGCCATCGAGTGACGACGCCGGCGCGAACATGATGAAGAACTGCGAATTCGCGGAATTCGGATCCTGCGAACGGGCCATGCCGACCACGCCGCGCTTGTAGTGCTCGGTCTGCGAAAACTCGGCCGGCAAGTCAGGCAGGTCGGAGCCGCCGGTGCCGACGGCCTCGGGGTTGAAGCCCTTCTTCATGTTGCCGAACTTGACGTCGCCGGTCTGCGCCATGAAGCCGTCGATGACGCGGTGGAAGGCGACATTGTCATAGGCGCCCTCGCGCACCAGCTTCTTGATCTGCGCGACGTGCTTGGGCGCCAGATCGGGGCGCATCGCGACGGTCACGTCGCCGTCCTTCAGCGTGATGATCATAGTGTTTTCCTTGTCGGCGGGGAAGGCCGGGAAGGATGCCGCCACGAGGCCGGCCAGCACGACGAGGAACGAAGCGAGCTTCTTCAGCTGCATGGAAGTCTCCGGAGTTTTATTTCGCGAATTTGGCGGTGAGCGCGCCGGCGACGGCCGCCGGCACGAAGGGGCGGATGTCGCCTCCCATCGAGGCTATCTGGCGGACAAGTGTGGCGGTAATGGTTCTGACCGACGGGCTGGCGGGCAGAAAAACCGTCTGCAGTTCCGGCGCCATGGTCTCATTCATGCCGGCCATCTGCATCTCGTAGTCGAGATCGGTGCCATCGCGCAGGCCGCGTATCATGATCGAGGCGCCCTCTCTCCTCGCCGCGTCGATGACCAGGCCATCGAACGCCACGACCTTTATGCGGGCGCCGTCGCGACCGAACTCGGCCTTGGTCGCCGCTTCGATCAGCTTCACCCGTTCCTCGAATGAAAACAGCGGCTTCTTGCCGGGGTGGATGCCGATCGCCGCATAGACGATGTCGGCCACGGCGAGCGAAGCCTTCAGCACGTCGAGATGGCCGTTGGTCAGCGGGTCGAAGGAGCCTGCGTAAAGGGCGATGCGTTCGGTCATGGCAGGCTTCTAGCGGGCGCGCGGACGGAAGGCAAATCCGATTGATGCGGCATCCGTGAACCTTTTCGCAGACTGAACGACAGATGAATGCGACGATCAGGAACGTTTCACGCAGCGTTCACTAGGTTGCCGCTTCAGGAGATGAAACCAAAGTCCCATCTATCCGTTATTAGGCGCAGGAGAACACGCACATGCTGATCTACATGCTAGCCACCGCAATGACAGTCGCCATGCTGATCGCCACCGCATTCGGTCTGCATCAGGAAGCCGTGCGCGTTCGCGCCAAGACGAACACGCGGCGCTTCGAAGTCCGCAAACCCTATCGCCACTACTGAATTGCGCCCCGCTTGATTGCGCGAACAGTCCCGATTGCGCCGGCCGTCTGGCCGGCGTTGCTGTTTTAAGCTTATTCGGCAATATCCGGAGCATCGTCCGTGGCATCGGCCTCGCCTTCGACGCTCTCTTCCTCATCCGATTGCGGTTCCGAAATCCGCTCCACCGAAACGACCTTCTCGCCTTCGGCCGTGTTGAAGATGGTCACGCCCTTGGTGGCGCGGCTGGCGAAACGGATGCCGTTGACGGGGACGCGGATGACCGTGCCGCCGTCCGACACCAGCATGATCTGGTCGTCATTGCCAACGGGGAAGGTCGCCACGAGACGACCGATCTCGGCCGTCTTCGACACGTCGGTGGCGCGGATGCCCTTGCCGCCGCGCCCGGTCAGTCGAAAGTCGTAGGACGAAGATCGCTTGCCGTAGCCATATTCCGTCACCGTCAGCACGAGGCGCTCATGCTCCTTGAGGAATTCGTAGCGTTCGTCGGAAAGCTCCGCCTCCTCGCCGATCTCCTCATTGGTCAGCGCGATCTCTTCCTCTTCACCGGCAACACCGGCGGCAAGCCGCCGCTCCGCGGCCGCCCGCTTCAGGTAGGCGGCGCGCTCGGCGGGCGAAGCGTCGACGTTTTCGATCACCGACATGGAGATGACCCGGTCGGTCTCGGCCATGGCGATGCCGCGCACGCCGACCGAGTTGCGGCTCTGGAAGACGCGCACGTCGCTGACCGGGAAGCGGATGCACTGGCCCGAATTCGCCGTCAGAAGCACGTCGTCATTGTCGGTGCAGGTCTCGACGCCGAGGATCTCGTCGCCTTCCTCCTCCAGCTTCATGGCGATCTTGCCGTTGCGGTTGACCTGGACGAAGTCGGACAGCTTGTTCCTGCGCACGGTGCCGCGCGTGGTGGCGAACATCACGTCGAGCTCACCCCAGCTTGCCTCGTCCTCGGGCAGCGGCATGATGGTGGTGATGCGCTCGCCCTGCTCCAGCGGCAGCATGTTGATCAGCGCCTTGCCGCGCGACTGCGGGTTGCCGATAGGCAGTCGCCACACCTTCTCCTTGTAGACGATGCCGCGCGAGGAGAAGAACAGCACCGGCGTGTGCGTGTTTGCGACGAACAGGCGAGTGACGAAATCCTCTTCCTTGGTCGACATGCCGGAGCGGCCCTTGCCGCCGCGGCGCTGCGCCCGGTAGAGCGAGAGCGGCACGCGCTTTATGTAACCGGAATGGCTGACGGTGACGACCATGTCCTCGCGCTGGATCAGGTCCTCGTCTTCCATGTCCGCGCCGCCGTCGGAGAGTTCGGTGCGGCGCGGCGTGCCGAACTCGTCGCGGACCGCGATCAGCTCGTCCTTGACGATCTGCTGGATGCGCGCGCGGGACGACAAAATGTCAAGATAATCAACGATCTCGGCGCCGATCTTGTTCAACTCGTCGGCGATCTCGTCACGGCCGAGCGCAGTCAGGCGCTGCAGGCGCAACTCGAGAATGGCGCGGGCCTGCTCTTCCGACAGATTATAGGTGCCGTCCTCGTTGATGCGGTGGCGCGGGTCGTCGATTAGCTTGATCAGCGACGCGACGTCGTGGGCCGGCCAGCGCCGTTCCATCAACTGCTCGCGCGCAGTCTGCGGATCGGGCGCGGTGCGGATCAGCTTGATCACCTCGTCGATGTTGGCAACGGCGATGGCGAGACCGACCAGGACGTGCGCGCGTTCGCGCGCCTTGCGCAAAAGGTACTTGGTGCGGCGGCTGATCACCTCCTCGCGGAAACCGACGAACGCCTTCAGCATGTCGATCAGCGTCATCACTTCCGGCTTGCCGCCGTTCAGCGCCACCATGTTGGCGCCGAAGGAGGTCTGCAGCGGGGTGAAGCGGTAGAGCTGGTTGAGGATGACATCAGCGACGGCGTCGCGCTTCAGTTCGACGACGACGCGGTAGCCCTGGCGGTCGCTCTCGTCGCGAATGTCGGAAATGCCCTCGATGCGCTTGTCGCGCACCAGCTCGGCCATCTTCTCGATCATCGAGGCCTTGTTCACCTGATAGGGAATCTCGGTGATGACGATCGATTCACGGTCGTTGCCGCGCGCCTCGATATTGACGCGGCCGCGCATGACGATGGAGCCACGGCCGGTCGAATAGGCGCTGTAGATGCCTGAACGGCCAAGCACGATGCCGCCGGTCGGAAAATCCGGACCGGGCACGATCTCCATCAGTGTCGGCAGGTCGATTGCAGGGTTGTCGATGAGGGCGATGGCGCCGTTGCAGACTTCGCCGAGATTGTGCGGCGGGATGTTGGTGGCCATGCCGACGGCGATGCCGCC
>NZ_RZOT01000435.1:0-5313 GCF_003999085.1 Mesorhizobium sp. M4A.F.Ca.ET.090.04.2.1 | reverse complement strand
AGGACGTCGTGCCGCCGACCGCCAACTATCGCGAGCCAGATCCCGCTTGCGACCTCGACATCACACCCAATGTGCCGCGCGAGCGCAAGGTGCGCGTCGCCATGAGCAACGCCTTCGCCATGGGCGGTACGAACGCAGTTCTGGCATTCAGGCAGGTGTAGAAGCCATGCAAGACGCATCATTTGAGGTCACCTGTCGTATCTAGCTGCTGAGGGGCGGGGCATTGTGAAACAGGGGGAGCTGTGTGGCCCCTCTTTCTCGGCTCGACGATGTGGAAGGAGCCTGTGCGGCGAAACGGGCCGACGCCCTCAGGCCCAGAACTTGGGCGAAACCAACTCCCACCAAAGCACAGCCGCTTTAGTAGCCGAACAATGAAGCCTCGCTCGACGAGCCGCCGCCTCTACTGTCAGCGGCATCACGCGGTTGAAGCGAACAGCGCAGCGGCTACTGTTTCCCGCACAACTCGGATGGCAATTGGGACAAGTCCGCACATGTCGTCACGTACGCTGAACGCCGCAGGTACAGCCAAATTGGGGGCGGAGCGTTTCTGCCGTTTTGATAGAATTCTATCAAACTGACAATTTTCCTTGCACGAATGCAAGGAGAGCTCGATTGACTCCCCTCCTTTCTTGTCAAGGATGGGTTTGCAGGCTGCGGTGCGGCAGAAGCCGGACAGAACGGCGACCGGTCGAGTAAAGGCCTGCGCAAACAAGCGCGCATATTGCGGGCGCCCGCACGGAGGAGAAGACGCTCGTCCTGGTGAAAGACAACGATGCTCAGGCGCCATTGCCATTTGCCGAGGGCGTCCGCGCGCCGGAAATTTCGAGGCACAAAGGTGAGATCGAGAATGATAATGACGAAAAACAACACAGCTCACCGTCAAGTGCAGTTCCACCGGCGGGTGGCGGAGTGGGATGGGCTGCCAAATGGAGCGTAAAAAGATCAGCAAGGAGATGCTTGGCGATAGTCTGGCGCTGCGCAAGCTGCGTGAGCACCTTGTCAAGGTGGCCAAGGCGAAGACTACGGTCATGTTGCGAGGTGAATCCGGAACCGGCAAGGAGCTGGTTGCCAAAGCCATTCACGAACTCTCGCCTCGCGCCAAGCAGCCCTTCATCAAGGTCAATTGCGCGGCGCTCACCGAGACGCTTCTGGAATCTGACTTGTTCGGTCATGAGAAGGGTTCCTTCACCGACGCGATCAATTTGCGCAAGGGGCGCTTTGAGGCTGCCGACAAAGGCACATTGTTTCTGGACGAGATTGGCGAAATATCGGGCTCGTTCCAGGCTAAGCTGCTGCGTGTCCTGCAGGAGCAGGAGTTTGAGCGTGTCGGCAGCAACCACACCATTAAAGTCGATGTTCGCGTGATTGCCGCAACCAACAGGGACTTGGAAAAGGCAGTTCAACGCAAGGAGTTCCGGCAAGACCTCTATTACCGCATCAGCGTCGTCACTTTACGCGTGCCGGCATTGCGCGAAAGGCGAGGTGATATTCCGCTCTTGGCCGCTCAGTTTCTCAAGAATTTCAATACTGAGAATGATCACACGCTGACCTTCGCTCCCGAAGCGATTGAGGTGCTAATGAATTGCGAATTTCCAGGCAACATCCGAGAGCTCGAAAACTGCGTTCAACGGACGGCAGTTCTGGCGACGGGTCCATCAATCCTCAGAACTGACTTTGCCTGTTGCGTGGGTGAGTGCTTGGCCGCGGCGCTGTGGAAGAACGGACCGCCGACGTCAGAGAACTCGACTACGATCGAGCCTTCCGCCGCCCGTGCCGCCCCGCCCGTCGGCGACGGGCAAGCGCCGATAGGCCCTGCCACGACTCGTGGTAGGGTGCCCGATGCCGATACGGTCATTGCCGCCATGGAAAAGTGTGGCTGGGTGCAGGCAAAGGCGGCGCGCCTGCTCGGTTTGACCCCGCGCCAGATCGGCTACGTGCTGAGAAAACACGGCATCGAGATCAAGCGTCTCTGAAACAACCCGCCGAGCAAGAGCTGGAGCAGGTCAAGCATTGGTGCTCTGGCGCCGAGCCCATCGGCCACCTTACGAACGTGGGTGTGAACAGCGCTGCCAAGATTCCGGCCGTGTGCTTTCTACCACCAGTCGTACTGGGGCTCTGCGGCTGACAAAACTAAGAAGGAGGAATCCTATGGCTAGTAACTTCGCTCTACACCGCAAGGGCAAATCCAATCCGACGTGCCTGAAATCCAGAAATAATCGATGTATCATTGGTGACACGCCAGCATGCGTAGAGGCGACGCGCAGATCTCCGCTGGCGGGACCTGGTCGATACATAAGCTGATCGCTTGCCGCTCGATATCGCGCCAATCTGATCTGAAAGAAATAAGTAGTTTTGGGAATAGGGATTAAGCATGCCAACGCGCTTCAGAACGATCAAATTGTTTTTAGCAACAACGGCGCTCTTCGCACCAAATCTGTCCTTGGCCCAGGAATCAGTCGCGTCGCCTGCGCCGGTGGCAGATGCCGAATATTCCAGAAATTGGGGCCTGAGTATGATCAACGCCCTGCCCGCCTACCTTAAAGGCTATACGGGCAAGGGCGTCGTCGTTGCGATTGTGGATACAGGACTGGATATCAACCATCCCGAATTCGTGGCGCGCATTTCGAAGGCGCTGCACAACTTCGGGACGGATAAACGCTTGGCTGACGTCAGCCATTCTGTCGACAAAGACGGTGTGCCTGACGGACACGGGACCCATGTGGCGGGGATAATCGGCGCCGCGCGCGACGGCACGGGCATGCAGGGCGTGGCCTATGAATCGACAGTATTGCCCCTTCGAGCAGTGGATATCGGCGACCCAGATGATCCCGAGATGGACCCGACCAATGAAGCGATCGAATACGCGATTGGTGCGGGAGCTGGCGTGCTCAATGGGAGCTACGGGCCAGGCCTGTTGCTGGGGCGGTATCTCAAGGACGAGAACGGCCAACTGAAACTCGATGGCAAGGGATATGCCATCGATAATAAAAACTATGAGATTCTCGACTATCAGGCCATCTATGATGATCCGAGCAATCTCGTCGATACCTACAATACGTTGAAGAAGGCGGCTAAGGCGGACATCGTGCTCGTCTTCGCCGCCGGTAATGATGCCAGTACCGACGACCAACCCGGCGCTGCTTCGGCGATTCCCAGCGGCATCGGCACGTTGCCGTTAATAACGCCAGAAAATACCAAAGATGGAAATCTTTATAAGTTCATCGACACAAACGATCAAACAAACAAAGGTTTCGATTTCAATAACCCAAATACATACAAGATAGTGAGCGGGTCTGATGTCTCGAAGCTCGACTTCTCGGATCTGGCAGGCTCGCTGATAACAGTCGTTGCTGTCGGCAAGGATGGCAAGATTGCCAGCTATAGCAATAGATGCGGAGCCACAGCAGAGTGGTGCCTCGCGGCTCCGGGTGGCGATATTAATGCCGATCCCGATAATCCGATTGATGAGAACGGCATTTATTCTACCTGGCCACAAGGGGATCGGGCGAACAAGAACAACCCGTATAAGTACGAGGAAGGTACTTCCATGGCAACGCCGCATGTTGCTGGCGCGGCGGCAGTGATCCGGTCGGCATTCCCTTACATGAACGCCCGCCAGACCATTGAAACCCTCCTGACAACGACGACCACCAAAGGGTTCGAGGATGAACAAGTCTTCGGCCAGGGTCTGCTCAATCTCGGCGTTGCGATCGAGGGTCCGGGCGAGTTCCGCTACGCCGGCGTCTTCGACGTCGACACCAAAGGCTACTCCTCGATCTGGTCGAATTCAATCTCGGGCGCCGGAGACCTGACGAAGCGCGGCGAAGGAGCGCTGATCCTGTCCGGCGAAAACAGCTACAGCGGGCCGACCAAGGTGCTTGGAGGCATACTCGCCGTCGATGGCCGCATTGTTTCGAAGGTAGGCGTCTCGGCTACTGGTACCCTTACGGGTATCGGTGCAGTCGGCTCTCTTACGGTTGGCGCAGGCGGCACCGTCGCTCCTGGCAGCGTGCTCGATCCAAGCAAGGGGGTTGCAGTGCTCACCGTCAACGGTGACTTCGTGCAGCAGGCCGGGTCGACCTATTTGGCGGGTATCGCACCGAGCAAGGCTTCAGATCTCATCGACGTTGCCGGCAGTGCCGCCATCAACAAGGGAGCGAGCGTCAACCTGGTGCGTGAAGGTGCCGGGCATTTCTCAGTCGATACCCGCTACACGCTTCTGACCGCCGCTGGCGGCGTGATCGGGACCTACGGCGGGCTGACAGGAGGCCTCTTTACAGACTCGCCCTTCGTCGATTTCGAACTCGCTTATGACCCGACCAACGTCTATCTCGACGTCGATCGCAATTCTGTCACCTTTGCCGATGTCGGCAATACCTTCAATCAGCGATCCGTGGGCGCGGCTGCGGAAGCCCTTGGTTCCGGCAACACGATCCACGACAACATCCTCTTCCTGACGGGACAGGGATCCCGCAACGCATTCGATCAGCTTTCGGGCGAGATCCATGCTTCCGTTCACAGCGCCTTTGTCGAAGACAGCCATTTCGTCCGTGACGCCGCCGGCGATCGCATTCGCGCAGCGTTCGCAGGCGTGGGCGCATCAACCGTGCCGGTCATGGCATATGGACCGGAAGGCCCGGAACTGGCTCCCGCGACCAGCGAAAACTTCGCCGTCTGGGGCAGCGGTTTCGGCGCCTGGGGACATTTGGACGGAGACGGCAACGCTGCTCGCCTCGACCGCTCGACGGGAGGCTTTATTGCAGGCGGCGATGCGGCCATCGGCGAAAGCTGGCGGCTCGGGCTTCTTGCCGGTTATAGCCATACGTCCATCCATGTGGATGATCGCGCCTCCTCCGGCTCAGGCAACAATTATCACCTCGGGATCTACGCTAGCACGCAGCGTGGCCCTCACAGCTTCCGTTCCGGCCTTGCCTATACGTGGAACCGCATCGAGACCGGCAGGTCGGTGGCGTTTCCGGGCTTCTCCGACAGCCTTTCGGCCGATTACCATGCCGGCACGTTCCAGGCTTTCGGCGAACTCGGCTCTCGACTGGATACAGCTTCCGTATCTTTCGAGCCCTATGCGAACCTAGCCTATGTGAACTTCAACGCGGATGGCTTCACAGAGCATGGCGGTGCCGCTGCGCTTTCCGGAAAAGACCGGTCGAGCGACACGACATTCACCACGATAGGGCTGCGCGCCTCGACCGCTTTCCCGCTTGGTTCCGTCAATACAACCGCCCGTGGCGGTATCGGCTGGCGTCATGCGTTCGGCGATGTGGTGCCTGAAACGGCGCTTGCCTTCACAGGGGG
>NZ_RZOT01000434.1:0-5345 GCF_003999085.1 Mesorhizobium sp. M4A.F.Ca.ET.090.04.2.1 | reverse complement strand
CGCCCATAGCGATCCCGATAACGGCAGCGGTCCGGCTCGTTGGCCCGGCCAATCAACGCACCGGCGACAGCGCCGACGGCGCCGCCGACGACTGCGCCTTCCACCGGGTCATTCGCGACGGCAGCGCCTATCGCCGCCCCGCCCAGGCCGCCGACCGCAGCACCCTTTTCCGTCTGCGAGCAAGCGCCGAGCGCCATCAGCAGGGCCACTAAGACTATCGCTTTCTTCATCATCGTTTCTCCCCAACGGGAATGCGCCTGCACCCGCCTTGCAGCGATAACGCACAAAGACGTGATTTGATCCGCCCTGCAGTGCCGCGCGTCCCCCCGGACGCGCAAAGATGGTGCATTTTCAGGTAGTTATTCGGCGGCTCGCTTCAAGTTGGCGAGGCCGACCTCGAAATCCTTGCCGATCAGCGTGTCGAAATTCATGAACAGGCCCATCAGCTTGGCGATGAACGGACGGCCGCCGCGCATCGCCCAGGTGACGGTCGTGGTCTCGCCGGACGGCGTCAAGGTGAAGTCGACGCTGTTGTTGGCCCGGAACGGCTTTTCGAAATCGAGCTTCAGCGCCACCAGCGAGGATGGAACCGAGCTGGTGATCTCCATCCGCCCGACGCCTGCCTTGCCGTTGCCTTCCCAGGCATAGGCCGCGCCCTTGCCGCTTTCGGCGCCGGACAGCGTGCGCTTCATGTCCGGGTCGAGTTTTTCGTAAGGCGACCATTCGGGCCAGCGCGTGAAGTCGTTGATCAGCGGATAGATCGCCTCGGGCGGCGCCTTGATGATGGCCGAGCGGCTGACGACGAAATCGTTCGGCCGTGTCGCGGCGTAGATGAGCACGGCGGCAATGGCGACAATCAGGATAGTGAGGATGGTGGTGAACATTCTACGGTCCTCCCGATGCTTAGCGGGCAAACGGGATCAGCGCGCGCAGCCTGGGGTCACGCAGGAACAGGCCGGCCCACAGAATGATGCCGAGATAGACGCCGAACAGCGTGTGCGAGAACAGCGGGCTGTCGAGCCGCACTTTGGTGGCGATGGCGCCGCCCATATAGGCAGTGAGCAGGATGGCGCCGAGCACCGAGGTGCGCGGCAGTGCGTAGAGCGCGGTGGAGATCAGCCCGATGATGCCGAGCATACGCGCGGCGTTGGGATCGGCCGGCCAGCCGAGTTGCACCATCGTCTGGGTGACGATGTCGAGCGGCGGCAGTTTGATGGCGCCGTCGAAGATCATGAACAGCACGATGAGCGCGCTGAGCACGCGACCGGTCCACAGGGCACCCGACGACACGGGCGCGGTTTGAGCAATGCTCATTGACGTTCCCTCCTAATATTTTAGTTAGAACCCCGGCGTCTTTGCCAGGCTCGAACCAAGGACGCGGCACGCGTCGACCGTCCGACACGTGCCGGAATCTTTTTCACAGATGCGCGCGGCTCATTCCGGCGCGCCGCAAGGGCACTCAGAGTGTCTTGAGATAGGCTTCCAGCCGCGCGTAGCTCGCCATGACCATCTGGCCGAAGCCCATCTTCACCGCCATGTCGCGGGCGGCAACCGAGTTGGCGCGGATGTTGGCGACGATCCGCGTCTTGCCGCCGGCATCCTCGAACAGGATTGTCGTCACCATGTTGGGCGGCGGCAGGGTATCCTGCCACTGACTGCGATCGAGCGGGGCGTCGCGATAGATGATCCGCTCCGGCGGAGCGATTTCGAGATAGACGCTGTTGGTTGGGTATTCACTGCCGTCGGCGAAGCGCATGGTCAGACGGAATTGCCCTCCAGGCCGTACATCCATCTCGCAGACCGGATAGGTTGAGCCTTCCGGTCCCCAGAATCGCACCAGGTGATATGGATCGGTGAAAAGCTTGAACATCAGCGCGCGTGGCGCATCGAAGGTCCGGGTGATGATGATGACCGGGTCGTCGGATGGCGTGTCGATGGTCTGATCTGTCATGTTCCCCTCTCTGGATGTCTTGTTGCGCAAGGGCGGCAAGATGATTGGCCGGCTTAGCTTTTACCTGCGCCGGGATCACCCGCCTGCAAGGCTTGCAGATAGGTTTCCAGCCGGTCGAAGCGCGCGTCCCATAGCACGCGGTAGGTCTCCAGCCATTCGTCGATCTCGCGCAATGGTTCCGGTTGCAGGCGGCGCGGCCGAAACTGCGCGTCGCGGCCGCGCGCCACCAGGCCGGCGCGCTCAAGCACCTTGAGGTGCTTCGACACCGCCGGAAAGCTCATGGCAAACGGCTCCGCCAGCTGCGTGACGGAGGCCTCGCCGAGCGCCAGCCGCGCCAGGATGGCGCGCCGGGTCGGGTCGGCAAGCGCGGCGAGGGTCAGACTGAGGCTATCCGTCATATTGAACCAACTGGTTATATAACCTTTTGGTTCTATACGAGAGGCCGCCGGCCGAGTCAAGCGGCGGTGTCAAAAACAGAATCCAGGCAGCGCTCATCCGGCTCGCAAACCGGATGGCCAGGGCTGGAACGCTCTGGCCTCAGGAGAAATAGAACCGTTCGGCCGGGATCATCTTCGGCGCCGGTTCGCCGAGCGCCTCGAACACCGAGATCTCGCAGACGCGGCAAAGCCCATCCAGCGCAAGGTCGTTGGGCTGGGTGCCGAACGGATCCTCGAGCTCTTCCGAGAGCGCGTCGAGGCCGAAGAAGGTATAGGCGATCAGCGCCGTGAACAGCGGCGTTGCCCAGCCGGCTGGCGCGACCAGCCCGAACGGCAGCAGCAGGCAGAAGACGTAGGCCGTTCGCTGCAGCAGCAGCGTGTAGGCAAAAGGCAACGGCGTTCCGGCGATGCGCTCGCAGCCGGCCTGCGCGGCGGCGATCTCCGACAGGCGCTCGTCGAGGATGCGGTAGCCGACCGCATCGAGCGCCCCGGACTTGCGCAGCGCCGCGATGCGCGCGCCCATCCTGCGTACCAGGGCATCGGGAGAGTTGACGGCCTTCACCACGGCTTCGGCCTCATCGCCGATGAAGCCGCGCGCTTCCGCCGTAGCATCCACCCGCCTGAGCAGGCCGCGCAGGAAATGGCAAAACGCGATCGCATCCATCAACAGGCCGCGCAATTCGGCCCGGTCCTCGATAAGGCCGGTCGAGGCGCGCGCCAGGTTGCGGATGTCGAAGACGAGCTGGCCCCACAGCTTGCGCGCCTCCCACCAGCGGTCATAGGCGGCGTTGTTGCGGAAGCCGAGATAGATCGACAGCGCCACGCCGAGCAGGGCGAAGGGTGCCGTGCCGGCATTGCCGAAGTCGAGCTTGAGAGCTTTGATGACCAATACCACCAGCGCGCCATAGGCGGCAAAACCGAAGATCTGCGGCAGGATGCGCGGCACCACCGAGCCGCGCATGATGAAGAACAGATGCAGGAAGCGCGGACGCGGGCGGACGATCATCAAAACCCCCAGACGGACCGGCTCCGGTCCCGATCCCGTCCATTGTGCTATGCAACGGCAAAGCAAGCTCGGTCGACAGCGACATTTCCGTGTCGCCCGGGCAGGCACTACCGGCGCTCATCCGGCCGGTCTAAGGACGAGGCGGCGGGCTCGCGAGACTGGCAGCCGCGCGCCGCCGAGGGAGGAAAAATGACCGGCGAAACCGATCTGCAAAAATTGTTGGCGTCGATGACGCCGCGACTGCTTCCCGATGTCCACGTCTTCGCGACGCTGGCGCCGGGCGCGACCATGCCGGATGGCCTCGATCCGGTCATGAGCTTTCGCGAGCAGGAAGGCCTTACGCTGATCGTGAAGGAGGACCAGTCGAGAGCGGTCGGCATCGACGGCATCTTCCGCTGCCGGATGATCACGCTGAACATCCACTCCTCGCTGGAAGCCGTCGGATTCCTCGCCGCCATCACCACGCGGTTGGCAGGGGCTGGCATGGGCGTCAATCCGGTCTCGGCCTTTTACCACGACCATCTGTTCGTCCCGGCGGATCGGGCCGAGGAAGCGATGGCGATGTTGATGGAATTGGCGGAGCAAAATCGGTTGTGATGCCGGCTCTCCACCGCCTGCTTGAGATGCCGGTGCCGCCCCTCATCCCCCTGCCGGGACCTTCTCCCCGTGAACGGGGAGAAGGAAGCTACCCGGCCGAAGGCCGAGCCCGCGACCGCGGGCCGCCGGTCGTCCGGCGCCCCCCCGCGGAGGGCCCGCCGCGGCAGCGGCGGTGCGGCCCGCGAGCGAGATTATGCCGCCTTCTTCTTCGGCTGGATCAGGCCCCGCTCGACCAGAAGTTCGGCGATCTGCACCGCGTTCAGCGCCGCGCCCTTGCGCAGATTGTCGGAGACGACCCACATCGACAGGCCGTTGTCGACGGTCGAATCCTCGCGGATGCGCGAGATGAAGGTGGCGTCCTCGCCGGCCGATTCGAGCGGCGTGATGTAGCCGCCGTTCTCGCGCTTGTCCAAGACCTGGCAGCCCGGCGCCTCGCGCAGGAGCTCGCGCGCCTCGTCGGCCGTGATCGGCTTTTCGAACTCGATGTTGACCGCTTCCGAGTGGCCGATGAACACCGGCACGCGCACGCAGGTCGCCGTCAACTTGATCTTGGGGTCGAGCATCTTCTTGGTCTCGGCCACCATCTTCCACTCTTCCTTGGTGAAGCCGTCGTCGAGGAAGACGTCGATATGCGGAATGACGTTGAAGGCGATGCGCTTGGTGAACTTCTTGACGTCGACCTGGTCGGCGACGAAGACGGCGCGGGTCTGGGTGAACAGCTCGTCCATGCCTTCCTTGCCGGCGCCGGAGACCGACTGGTAAGTGGCGACAACGACGCGCTTGATGGTCGCCGCGTCATGCAGCGGCTTCAGCGCCACGACCAGCTGCGCCGTCGAGCAGTTCGGGTTGGCGATGATGTTCTTGCGCGAGAACAGTTCCACCGCGTCCGGGTTCACTTCCGGCACGATCAGCGGCACGTCCGGGTCATAGCGGAAGGCGGACGAATTATCGATGACGACGCAGCCCTGCTTGCCGATCTTCGGCGACCATTCCTTGGAGACGTTGCCGCCGGCCGACATGACACAGATGTCGGTGTCGGAAAAGTCATAGGTGTCGAGCGCCTTGACCTTCAGCGTGCGGTCGCCGAAGGACACTTCGGTGCCCTGGCTGCGCCGCGAGGCCAGCGCCACCACTTCGCTTACCGGAAAGCCGCGCTCATCCAGAATGTTGAGCATTTCGCGGCCCACATTGCCCGTGGCGCCGACTACCGCAACCTTGAAACTCATAAAGATCTCCTGTCCCTCTCCGCTTGGTTGGAGAAAACCCGCTGGCCTCATGCGGGTTCCGTCCCCCGGGCCGAACCCGGGAGAGGGTGGTTAGGCCAAGGGAATCACACCGTTTTGGTGGTGGTTTT
>NZ_RZOT01000433.1:0-5356 GCF_003999085.1 Mesorhizobium sp. M4A.F.Ca.ET.090.04.2.1 | reverse complement strand
GTCGTAGAGGGTCTTCAAATCATCCTTCCCGTCGACGCTGAACACGCCGGCGAATGAGAATCCCTTGGCATCGAGCGCGGCAAGCACCGCTGGATCGTCGACGATGGTCACCGGTGCCTCGGCACGCGCGCCATGCGGCCCAGGCAGCGCGAAGATGATCGACAAGACGAGCGCAAGTCGCTTCATGCGAGGGCCTCAGCTTGACGGGCTGCGACCAGCTCTCGCAGCACCGGAACCATGGCGATCGGCAGATCCTCGGCGATCAGCCCCGGACCGAAGCGGTTGCCGGCCTCGGCATGGATCCAGACCGCCGCAGCCGCTGCTTCGAACACCGCCATGCCTTGCGCCCCAAGCCCGGCGATGATGCCGGCCAGAACGTCACCCGACCCGGCGGTGGCAAGCCATGGCGCGCCATTGTTGTTGATGGCCGCCAGGCCGTTCGGCGCCGCGATCACCGTATCGGCGCCCTTGTAGACGACGACCGCATTGGCGCGCTGGGCGGCCGCGCGGGCCCTGGCCAACTTGGAGAGGTTCTTGTCTGCAGCAATGTCCGGAAACAGGCGGACAAACTCACCTTCATGCGGCGTCACTACCAATATGGGAGCGTGCGGCTTGTGAGCAGCCTCAAAGAGGATGTCAGGCTCATCGCGAAACGAGGTGATGCCATCGGCATCGAGCACCAGCCCGTCGATCCCGCCGGCCGCACCTTGCAGTCCAGCCCTCAGTATCGCCAAGGCAAGATCCCGTGTCCTTTCGCCAACGCCGAAGCCAGGTCCGAGGACAAAGGCCGACGGCCGCCGTTCGCCGATGAAGTCGTTCAGGTCGACGACAGTGTCGGTCCTGCGCAACATGATCGAAGTCAGGTGCGCGGCATTCGCCTGCATGGCGTTCGCTGGCGACAGCACGGTCACCGCCCCTGCCCCTGCCCGCGCGGCGGCAAGCGCCGACAAGCGCGCGGCGCCGGTTGCGGACGGCCCGCCGGAAAACACACCGACATGGCCGCGATTGTATTTATGCGCGTCGGTGGTCGGGAGCGGAAAATCAGCTCGCCAGAGCGAGGGGGTGTTCTCGAACGTCGACACGCCAAGCTGCGCAATGACCGCATCGCTAATGCCGATGTCCGCCAGCACGACCTCAGCGCAGCGTTCCCGCCCCGGCAGCAGCAGATGACCGGGTTTCTTGCGTGCGAAGGTGACCGTGACCTCGGCGCTGAATGCCGCGCCGAGAATGGCACCGCTTGCACCGGAGACGCCGGAGGGTAGATCGACGGCGATCACCGGCAGATCGATTTCCCTGGCCATTTCGATCGCCGTGGCGTCGTGACCGGACAGGGGCTTCGAGAGTCCTGCCCCATAGAGAGCATCGACGATAATGGAGCCTTTCTCGGCGGCAAATGCCGCGAGCGGTCGAGCTTTTGCGGGGCACTCCGCCGCGACAATCGCGGCATCGCTGCCGGCTCGCGGTTTGCCCGATACCCACACCGCGACATTGACACCGGCCTCGGCCAGCAATCTCGCCACGACATAGCCATCGCCCCCATTGTTGCCGGGACCACAGAGAACATGGACCCTTGAGGCCGCCGGGTAACGCGCCAGCACAACGGCGGCGACCGCCTCGCCGGCCCGTCGCATCAGGCCATAGCCGTCGAGCGGTCCGGCCGCGATCGCCAGCCGGTCGGCCTCGGCCATTTCAACCGGAGATAAAAGTTCGTTGCTCATGGATTGCGGTCCGCTCTCCGGTGAAGCATTGTCCAGTTTTCGGTTTGAAGCAAACAGCGAAACACCTGCCACTGCTCAGAAACGCATCGCTCGATGCAATGCGCCAATGGGCAGAAATGCCTGCAAATTACGCTATTTGCCTAATTATTGTGCGGACGGGAGGATCGGCAATGTATAGGCTTCGAGCGTCCATGACGCTTCCAATGCAGCGAATGACGCGAATATGCATCCGGGCATGACAATTGATGAAATCGCCCGATACCGCCTCGAATCCGCAGGATTTGGCACAGTTCGTGCTTGATGGAGGCGCAAGCGGGGTACACAACCCGTCTTTTTGGCAGTGGAGGCCACATTTTACATGAAAAAGATCGAAGCGATCATTAAGCCATTCAAGCTGGACGAAGTGAAGGAAGCGCTTCAGGAGGCTGGCCTGCAGGGCATCACAGTGACCGAGGCCAAGGGCTTTGGCCGGCAGAAGGGCCACACCGAACTCTATCGCGGCGCCGAATATGTCGTCGACTTCCTGCCCAAGGTGAAGATCGAAGTGGTGCTCGGCGACGACGCCGTCGAAGGCGCCATCGAGGCCATCCGCAAGGCGGCGCAGACCGGCCGCATCGGCGACGGCAAGATCTTCGTCTCCAACATCGAGGAAGTCGTGCGCATCCGCACCGGTGAAACCGGAATGGACGCCGTCTGACGCCCCCCATCTTTCTGCAACGTCATCATCAAAAAACGTCATCAAACAGGGATACATGACATGACGACAGCCAAAGACATCATGAAGCAGATCAAGGACAACGACGTGAAATTCGTCGACCTGCGCTTCACTGATCCGAAGGGCAAGCTGCAGCACGTCACCATGGATGTCGTCGAAGTCGAGGAAGACATGTTCGCCGACGGCGTCATGTTCGACGGTTCCTCGATCGCCGGCTGGAAGGCGATCAACGAGTCCGACATGGTGCTGATGCCCGATCCCGACACGGTGCACATGGACCCGTTCTTCGCCCAGTCGACCATGGTCATCCTGTGCGACATCCTTGATCCGGTCTCCGGCGAATCCTACAACCGCGACCCGCGCGGCACCGCCAAGAAGGCCGAGGCCTACATGAAGTCGGAAGGCATCGGCGACCAGATCTTCGTGGGCCCGGAAGCCGAATTCTTCGTCTTCGACGACGTCAAGTACAAGGCCGATCCCTACAACACCGGATTCCGCCTGGACTCCACCGAACTGCCGTCCAACGACGACACCGACTACGAGACCGGCAATCTCGGCCATCGTCCGCGCATCAAGGGCGGCTACTTCCCTGTGCCGCCGATCGATTCCGCCCAGGACATGCGCTCGGAAATGCTGACCGTGCTCGCCGAGATGGGCGTGCGCGTCGAGAAGCATCACCATGAGGTCGCCGCCGCCCAGCATGAGCTCGGCATCAAGTTCGACACGCTGGTCCGCAACGCCGACAAGATGCTGATCTACAAGTACGTCGTTCACCAGGTCGCCAACGCCTATGGCAAGACGGCCACCTTCATGCCGAAGCCGGTGTTCGGCGACAACGGCTCGGGTATGCACGTCCACCAGTCGATCTGGAAGGGCGGCAAGCCGACCTTCGCCGGTAACGAATATGCCGGCCTGTCGGAGAGCTGCCTGTTCTACATCGGCGGCATCATCAAGCACGCCAAGGCGATCAACGCCTTCACCAATCCGCTGACCAACTCCTACAAGCGCCTGGTGCCGGGTTACGAAGCGCCGGTGCTGCTCGCCTATTCGGCGCGCAACCGCTCGGCGTCCTGCCGCATTCCGTTCGGCTCGTCGCCGAAGGCCAAGCGCGTCGAGGTCCGCTTCCCCGATCCGGGCGCGAACCCCTACCTCGCGTTCGCCGCCATGCTGATGGCCGGCCTCGACGGCATCAAGAACAAGATCCACCCGGGACAGCCGATGGACAAGGATCTTTACGACCTGCCGCCGAAGGAGCTGAAGAAGATCCCGACCGTCTGCGGCTCGCTGCGCGAGGCGCTGCAAAGCCTCGACAAGGACCGCGGCTTCCTCAAGGCCGGCGGCGTCTTCGACGACGACCAGATCGACAGCTACATCGAGCTGAAGATGGCCGAGGTGATGCGCTTCGAGATGACCCCGCATCCGGTCGAATACGACATGTACTATTCGATCTAAACTTCTGATCGGATTGAGATTTAGAGCCCTCGGAGGTCTCCCTCCGAGGGCTTTTTTATTGTCGCCGATGGTGGCGGCGCTCAGGTCGCGCGGCGTGATCGCCGGCGATTCCCATGCAAAAAAAGCCCCGGCGTTTCCGCCGGGGCTTTCTTGTCGCAGAGTATCCGTCGCAGCGCGAACGCGCCCCGGCTTGGATCAGGCGGCGGCCGAAACCTGGCCGCTGGCCGGGACCGACGCGATCGTCTTCAGGATCTGCGAAGCGATCTGGTAGGGGTCGCCCTGCGAGTTCGGACGGCGATCCTCCAGATAGCCCTTGTAGTCGTTCTTGACGAAGGAGTGCGGCACGCGGATCGAAGCGCCACGGTCGGCGATGCCGTAGCTGAACTTGTTCCACGGCGCGGTCTCGTGCTTGCCGGTCAGGCGCTTGTCGTTGTCCGGGCCGTAGACGGCGATGTGATCCAGCAGGTTCTTGTCGAACTCAGCCATCAGCGCTTCGAAATAGGCCTTGCCGCCGACTTCGCGCATATAGGCGGTCGAGAAGTTGGCGTGCATGCCCGAGCCGTTCCAGTCGGTGTCGCCGAGCGGCTTGCAGTGGTACTCGATGTCGATGCCGTATTTCTCGGTCAGGCGCTGCAGCAGGTAGCGGGCCATCCACATCTGGTCGGCGGCCTTCTTGGAGCCCTTGCCGAAAATCTGGAATTCCCACTGGCCCTTGGCCACTTCGGCGTTGATGCCTTCGTGGTTGATGCCTGCGGCGAGGCACTGGTCGAGATGCTCCTCGACGATCTGGCGCGCGACCGAGCCGACATTCGAATAGCCGACGCCGGTGTAGTACGGGCCCTGCGGCGCCGGATAGCCGCTCTCCGGGAAGCCGAGCGGACGGCCGTCCTTGTAGAAGAAATATTCCTGCTCGAAGCCGAACCAGGCGCCCTCGTCATCCAGGATGGTGGCGCGCTTGTTGGAGACATGCGGCGTCACGCCATCGGGCATCATCACTTCGCACATCACCAGCACGCCGTTCGTGCGGGCCGGATCCGGGAACATGGCGACCGGCTTCAGCACGCAGTCGGAGCTGTGGCCTTCGGCCTGCTGAGTCGAGGAGCCGTCGAAGCCCCACAGCGGCAGCTGCTCGAGCGTCGGGAACTCGGCAAATTCCTTGATCTGGGTCTTGCCGCGAAGATTGGGGACCGGGGTGTATCCGTCGAGCCAGATATACTCGAGCTTGTATTTGGTCATTCTAGAGCCTCTCGTTGCTTGATCACCGCGCAGGGCGACGACGCATGGCCGGGCTGAGCCGACCTGCCGATCGTTAAAAAGCAATTCGTGTGCCACACTTGTCCCGGTGGGTGCGGCAAAATGGTCAAAGCTAAGCGTTGAATTTGCTGAGCCGTCTCAGTGATGCGCCCGGATCGATCAGAAGCATTATTTGCATAAATAATAGGCAAATACTGATCTTTTTGTGGGCATATTG